>JAHFDH010000185.1 GCA_023249055.1 Candidatus Methylomirabilota bacterium | reverse complement strand
CTTTCAATCGGCATGGCGGCGGCATCGCTTAAGGGACAGATGGTCTTGCCCTTCATGTTGTCGCAGATGTCCAAGAGCAGATCAAGATCTGCCGTCCGCCCGCGACCCTCTTCGATCCGTCTCAGCGTCTTGTGAAGCCACGCCGTCCCCTCCCGACACTGCGTACACTGCCCGCACGATTCGTGATGGTAAAATCGGGAGACAATCTCTCCCACTCGAACCATACAGGTCGTGTCGTCCATTACGATGACGCCGCCGGACCCGGCCATGGAGCCCGCCGTGGCCAGCGACTCGAAGTCCATCCTGGTGTCGAGGTGTCGCTCGGTCAGCACCGGTACCGAGGAGCCGCCTGGAATGACCGCCTTCAGGCGTCGCCCCTCGCGCATCCCACCCGCATGCTCAAAGATCAGCTCCCGCATCGGGACATCGATCGGACACTCGTAGATACCGGGCCGGCGAACGTGGCCGCTTACCCCGAAAATCCGGGTCCCCATACTCTTTGGGGTCCCAATGCTCGAAAACCACTCGGCGCCGCGCACCACAATGTGCGGAATATTGCTGAGGGTTTCCACATTGTTCACGACGGTGGGCTTGCGGTAGAGTCCCGATGTGGCGGGGAACGGGGGCTTGAGACGCGGCAACCCCCTCTTCCCCTCCAACGACTCCAGCAAGGCGGTCTCCTCTCCGCAGATGTAGGCGCCGGCGCCACGGTGCGCGTGGATGTCCAGGCTGAAGCTGCTCCCCAGGATATCCGTCCCCAGGAGACCATGGGCGGCCGCCTCGCTGATCGCCTGTTCGAGGATCCGCGCGCCCGCAATGAACTCGCCCCTGATGTAGATATAGGCGGTCCGACACCCGATGGCGAAGCTGGCCAGCATAATCCCTTCGAGGAGTTGGTGCGGGTCCCGCATGATCAGTTCTCGATCCTTGAATGTCCCCGGCTCGCTCTCATCGGCATTACAGATGAGATACTTAGGGAGTTCCGAACCCTTGGGAATAAACCCCCACTTGACGCCGGTAGGAAAGCCCGCACCTCCACGCCCTCTGAGCCCCGACCGCCGCACCAGATCGATCAGGCTGGCGGGCGTATGCTCCTTGAGCGCCTTCGCAATAGCCTGATACCCTCCGATGGCCTCGTACTCCGCGAGGGTCCCCCGATATCCCGGGATCTCAAACCGCTTCGTAAGGATCTTTTCGCTCATGGAAGTCAAGCTGTCAACTCTCGTCCCAGACTAGAGATTGGGATCCGTCATTGCGAGCGTCGCGAAGCAATCCAACCATTCTTCGCCCCAAGTTCTCTAAGCGCACGAGAACAGAACGGTGAGATTGCCGCGCACCTTTCAGGTGCTCGCAATGACAGACGTATGACTGGGTTGTGAGATCCATCTCTATTCTCAGGCTCTCGCTTTTGGCTACGAACCTGCCTGCTGATCACTAATAGCTGATTACTGTTTCAACTGCTCCACCAGTCCGCTGACATCATCCGGCAAAACCGGACCGTAATAATCCGGTCCCACCTGGATCGCCGGTGCGCGCCCGCAGGCCGCAAGGCACTCAACCCTCTTGATCGTGAACAGCCCATCGGGCGTCGTCTCGCCGGCGCTGGCCCCGAGTACCTCTTCAAGACGTCGGATGACCTGTTCGGCGCCTAAGAGCGCGCAACTCAGGTTGTGGCAGACCCAGATCTCGCGCCATCCGCCCGGCTTCAGGCGAAACATATCGTAAAATGCCGCGACCTCCGCCACCTGGATCGGCGGCACGTCAAGACGGGCGGCCAGCTCGCGCATGGCGTCCTCTGTCAGATACCCTGCCTCCTCCTGGCACAGGTGCATGAGCGGCAACAGGGCGGAACGCCGATCAGGATACCGGGACAAGATCGCTTGAATGGCCTCTTCCGTCATCTCACCCTAACAAGCTGTCAGCTGACAGCCGATAGCTGTTCTTTTACCGATCCACCTCGCCAAGCACAATATCGATGCTGCCGATGATCGCCACCAGATCGGCTACCAGTCGCCCCTCCACCATCCGCGACAACGACTGTAGGTTCACGAAGGAGGGCGCCCGAAAGTGGACGCGATACGGTGTGTTGCTGCCGTCGCTCACCAGATAGACACCGTACTCGCCCCTCGGCGACTCGATGCTCTGATAGACCTCTCCGGCCGGCACGGTAAATCCCGACGACCAGAGCAGGAAGTGATGAATCAGGGCCTCCATACTCTGCTTGATCCTCGGCTTTGGCGGCGGGATCAGCTTCGGGTCGGCTACGACGACCGGTCCGTCCGGAAGGCGTTCCAGAGCCTGGCGAACAATGGCAACACTTTGTCGCATCTCAAAGATGCGGCAGAGGTAGCGGTCGTAGACATCGCCATGGCTTCCTCTGGACATTTCAAAGTGGAATTGCTCATACCCTGAATAAGGATTCGACTTGCGAATGTCCCACGCGACGCCGCAGGCCCGCAGGCTTGGACCGCTCAGGCCGAAGTCTACAGCCTCTTCCGGCTTGATCGCGCCGACTCCCCTGGTCCGCTCGACCCAGATCGGATTCGTCGTCAGCAGAGCTTCGTACTCGGCTACTCGGTCCGGAAAGTGCGTGATGAACGCCTGGACCGTCTGCTCGAACCCCTCGGGCAGATCGGCGAACAGGCCGCCGACACGAAAGTAGCTGGACATCATACGGGCCCCGGATACCTGCTCGTACATATCCAGGATCGCCTCGCGCTCCCGAAAGGCGTAAAGAAAGACGCTCATCGCCCCGATATCGATGGCATGGGTCCCGAGCCAGACCAGGTGGCTTCCGATCCTGGTCAGTTCCGTCAGCATGACGCGGATCACCTGCGCTCGCGGCGGAACCTCAATGCCGAGTAGCTTCTCGACGGCCAGCACATAGGCCAGATTGTTGCTGAGGGGGGCGAGGTAATCCATCCGGTCCGTAATGGGAATCACCTGCTGGTACCGCTTGCTTTCCGCAATCTTCTCCATCCCGGTGTGCAGGTAGCCGATATGCGGTGTGCATCGGACGACGATCTCCCCGTCCAGTTCCAGCACCAGGCGCAGCACACCGTGGGTGCTGGGGTGCTGCGGCCCCATGTTGATGGTCATGGTGCGCTGTTCAGTCACC
>JAHFDH010000184.1 GCA_023249055.1 Candidatus Methylomirabilota bacterium | reverse complement strand
GGGCGATCCCGGTCCGATCGGTCCCTCACCGTGAAGATTCCCGCGGGTGTAGAAACAGGGATACGGTTGAAGCTGACCGGCGAGGGCGAGGCCGGCCCCCATTGGGGAGATCGGGGCGATCTGTATGTCGTGATCACCGTGAAAGAGCACCCGCTCTTCGCGCGGCACGGCGACGATCTGTACTGTGAAGTCCCTGTCACGTTTGTTCAGGCAGTCTTGGGGGCCGAGTTGGAGATCCCGACCTTTTCCGGAATGGCGACGCTCAAGATTCCATCCGGGACCCAGCCCGGCGCCGAGTTCCGCATTCGCGGCAAGGGCGTACCGCGCTTGCGTGGCCATGATCAAGGCGACCTGGTAGTCCGGGTGGTGGTCGAGGTCCCCAAGCGGCTGACCGCGAAGCAGCGTGAACTGCTCGAAGCGTACGCTGCCCTGGAAAACGGCGACGGGAGTCCGCTGGTCCAGAGTTTCTTTGATAAGGTCAAGAGCCTCTTCGGCTGATCTGTCCTACTGCAACGCCATGCCTGCATAAAGGAAGCTGGCCGATGGCAGGCACATCGCTCTATCTCATCGACGGAAGTTCTTACCTCTTTCGGGCCTACCATGCGCTCCCGCCTCTCAGCAACAGCGAGGGGGTTCCAACCGGTGCCGTCTACGGCTTTACCACCATGCTGCTGAAAATTATCCGGGACGAGCGTCCGGAGGCCATGGTTGTGGTCTTCGATTCCGCAGGACCGACCGAACGACATCAGCAATACGCCGACTATAAGGCAAATCGCGGGCAGATGCCGGACGATCTGGAGCGTCAGCTTCCTTATATCCGACGGGTCGTGGAGGCGATGCGAATCCCGCTGCTGATGCAGCAGGGGGTGGAGGCGGACGATCTGATCGGCTCGCTGGCGAGGCAGGCGGCGACGCGGGATTTCTGTGTGACCATTGCGACGGGCGACAAGGACATGCTCCAGCTTGTCGGACCCGAAATCCGGGTCTATGATTCGATGAAGGAGATGGTCTATGGCGAACCGGAGGTCCTGAAGCGCTTCGGTGTGCCTCCCGGTCAGGTGGTGGAGGTGATGGGGCTGATGGGCGATCCGATCGACAACATTCCTGGTGTGCGGGGAATCGGAGAGAAGACCGCCAGAAGCCTCGTCCAGCAATTCGGAAGCATTGAAGCGATGATCGCCCGCCTGCATGAGATCAAATCAACGAAGGTCCGGGAGATTGTGAGGAGCGGGGTCGAGCAGGCCCGCCTCAGCCGGGAGCTGGCCCGCATCCGGACCGATCTCCAGGTTGAGTTGGACCTGGAGCAGATGACGCGACAGCCGCCCGACCAGTCCGCGCTGCAGGCCCTCTTTCGGGAGTTAGGATTCACCGCGCTTCAGCGGGTATTTACCCCTGCGAGTTCGACCAACTCGCTCCGTACGATTGTCATTGATCGCGAGGAGGAGGTTGATGAGGCTGCCGCGACGCTCTTCGCCTCAGACAGTGTCGCCGTTGCTGTCGCGTGTGGCGGCGACCAGCCGGATGACGGAACACCCTGCGGTCTTGCCTTTTGTCGGGAGCCCAATGTTGCCCTGTGTTTCTCATCCATCCCCTTGACCGGCTCGTCTCTTAAGCGTCTGCGGTCCGCTTTGTCAAGCCGGATGCCCGCGAAGATCGGCCACGATCTCAAGCGGACCATGACCGTTCTGAGGAAGCAAGGCGTTGTCCTCGGAGGGCTCTCCTTCGACACCATGGTGGCCTCGTATCTCCTGAATCCGAACCGATCGGATCACTCCCTTACGGCGTTGGCGCTGGAGCAGTTGGGTATGGCGCCTCCGTCGGAGTCCGCGACCAAGGGGGAAGGGGACGGGCGTGAGGAAACGATGAGGCGGGCGGCCGAAGAGGCGCACCTGGTGTGGCAACTCAAGGAGGTGTTGCTGCCGAGGCTCGAGCAGTCAGGGCTGCTGCCGCTGTTTGACACGATTGAGATGCCGTTAATCGAGGTGTTGGCCTCGATGGAGGACGTCGGATTCAGGGTGGATGTCGACCAGCTCGACGAACTGGGCAAGGAGCTGGAGAGCCAGCTCAACCAGATCGAGTCGCGGATCTTTGCGCTCGCCGGTGAGCGCTTCAATATCAATTCCCCGAAGCAGTTGGCGGAGGTGTTGTTTCAGCGACTGAAGCTCTCGCCCCTGAAGCGAACCAAGACCGGCTACTCCACCAATATGGAGGTGCTGCAGCGGCTGGCTGTGACGCACGAGCTGCCCGCCGAGGTCCTGAATTACCGGAGCCTCGCTAAACTGAAATCGACTTATGTGGATGTGTTGCTTCGGCTTGCGGATCGCGTGAGCGGCCGCATCCATACATCGTTCAATCAGACGGTGGCGGCTACAGGACGCCTGAGTTCCAGCGAGCCGAATCTCCAGAACATCCCCGTTCGCACCGAGGTCGGGCGGCGGATTCGGCAGGCATTCATCGCCTCGAAGGGTCGTCGGCTCCTGTCGGCCGACTATTCCCAGATTGAGTTGCGGATCCTGGCGCACCTCTCCCAGGACCAGGCGTTAACTGCCGCCTTTACGGCAGGGGCTGATGTGCACCGCAGCACTGCGGCCGAAATCTTCGGGGTGCAGCCGGAGGCGGTGACGGCAGAGATGCGGCGGCGGGCCAAGGTGATCAACTTCGGTATCGTCTACGGGATGAGCCCCTTTGGCCTGGCTTCTGAACTCGCCATATCACAGGAGGAGGCAGGCCAATACATCGATCGGTATTTTCAGATCTATCACGGGGTCAAGGCCTTCATCGACCGGACGGTCCGCGAGGCCAGGGAACTCGGCTTCGTGACTACGCTCTGGGGACGTCGCCGGGCGATTCCGGAGCTCAAGAGCTCCGACCAGGTGGTTCGGCAACTCGGGGAGCGGTTGGCAGTCAATACGCCGATTCAGGGATCGGCCGCAGACCTGATCAAGGTTGCAATGATCGCCATCTTCAGACGACTGAGATTGGAAGGGTTGGAGACCAGGATGATTCTTCAGATCCACGATGAACTGCTGTTCGAGGTGCCCGAAGTCGAGTTGGATGTCGCTAAGCGGGTCGCGACCGAAGAGATGGAGCGGGCGGCAGCTCTGTGCGTTCCTCTGAAGGTGGATC
>JAHFDH010000059.1 GCA_023249055.1 Candidatus Methylomirabilota bacterium | reverse complement strand
TGCCTGCAGATTCTCGCCGTCTTCCAAATCGAGTATAGCACCCATCAGCGCATAGGCGACAATGTGCGGCAGATGGCTGATCGCCGCGAAGATCTCATCGTGGCACTCCGGGCGCATCTGCAGCACCTCGGACCCTACTGCCCTCCACAAGGCGCGCACCCGCGCAATAGCGGCAGGATCGGCAGACCGGCCAGGGGTCAGCACGCACCTCGCGCCGACAAACAACTCGGCCGATGCTGCGTCCGGTCCGGACGTCTCGCGTCCGGCGATCGGGTGGCCGGGAATCCCGTTGCCCGCCGGCAGTAACCGGTCCATCGCCGCTGCAACGACTCCTTTGACGCTCCCCACATCGGTCACCACCGCGCCAGGAGCCAGATATGGAACGATCCGCTCCAGCGTCGGCGCAATCGCCCCCACCGGCACAGCGACCAGAACCATGTCGGCCCCCTCGACAACCGCCTCAGCATCCGCAAGAGCCAGATCGACAATGCCCAGCGCGATGGCGTGCGCGCGATGGTCCGGCGCGATATCAGCCCCTCGGATCTCTGCGGCCAGACCCCGGGCGCGACAGGCCAACCCCACGCTTGAACCGATCAGGCCCAGGCCGATGATCGCAAGCCGCTGAACAAGAGGAAGCGCCAGTGGGATGGCAGCCTCCGGCGACTCCGGCATTAACGCGCTGGTCACAACGACCTTCCCACGGCCTGAGCCACTCTATTCAGTTCATTCATCAGCGTCTCGAATGTGCTGGGCAGCAACGCTTGCGGACCATCAGACAACGCTTCCTCCGGGTGCGGGTGAATCTCCACCATGATACCGTCGGCGCCGGCCGCTACAGCCGCCAGAGCCATCGGTGAGACGAGATGCCACTTGCCGGTCCCATGGCTCGGATCGACAACTACCGGCAGGTGGGACAGCCGCTTGATCAGGGGGACAGCCGACAGATCCAGCGTATTGCGGGTGGCGTCCTCAAAGGTCCTGATTCCGCGCTCGCACAGGATGACATCGTAGTTGCCTTCCGACAGGATGTACTCCGCGGCAAGCAACAGTTCCTTGACAGTGCTGCTCGATCCTCGCTTCAAGAGTACCGGCTTTCGACGCGACCCGACCTCTGTCAGGAGCTTGAAGTTCTGCATGTTCCTCGCGCCGATCTGAATCAGGTCGGCGTACTGATACACCGCATCGGCATAGCGGCTGTCCATAAGTTCGGTCGCAATCGGTAGTCCGGTGGCCCGTTTGGCCTCGGCCAGATAGGCCAGCCCCTCCTCGCCCAGACCTTGGAAGGAATACGGGGAGGTCCGAGGCTTGTACGCGCCGCCCCGGAGGATGCGTCCTCCGCCGGCCTTCACATACTGAGCAATTTCCAGAAGGCCTGCCCGACTCTCCACAGCGCAGGGACCAGCCATGACGACTACCTGCTGTCCGCCCACCAGCACCCCGTCTACATTGACAATGGAGCCGTCAGGCTTGAATTCGCGGCTGGCCAGCTTATACGGCTTCAGAATCGGCAGGACCTCCTCGACAAAGGGAAAGGCCTCTAACGGCCCCTCCTGCAAGACCCGCTCATCGCCGATCGCCCCGATGATGGTCCGCTCGGTCCCTTTCGAGATGTGGGCGGCCAAGCCGAAACTTTCGATCTTCTTCACGACCAGGGCAATCTCAGCCTCGGTCGCCTCAGGTTTCAAAATAATGATCATTGGGTTCCCCTAGCTATTAGCTCTCAGCCTTCAGCTATCAGCTCTTTTCCTGGCTGCTGATCGCTGAGAGCTGAACGCTGCTCTTTCCCCAGCACTGTTCTCAACGCCTCGATGAACCGTTCGTTCTCCGGGGGTGTCCCGATGGTGACACGGATGTGGGTTTTCAGCGTGGCGCCTCCCAGGGGGCGCACAATGACGCCCATGCGGAGCAACGCGTCGGCCACCGCCCGCCCGTCCTGCTTCAGATCGATCAGCAGGAAATTCGCTACTGATGGCGGGCACTCCAGCCCCAGACGCTGAAGCTCGCCGGACAGGTAGGCCCTGCCCAGTTCATTAATTGATCGGCTGTTCGACAGATGCGCGTCGTCGTCCAGGGCGGCCAGCGCAGCCCGCTGGGCCAGCGTATTGACGTTAAATGGCGCGCGAACCCGTTCGAGGAGTTCTACCATCGGCGGCGGCGCCATCCCATACCCGACCCGGAGCCCTGCCAGACCATAGATCTTGGAGAAGGTTCTCAGCACGATGACCGGGCGCCCCTGCCGGACAAACCCGAGTGAATCCGGCGCCATCTCCGGAGGAACGTACTCGATATACGCCTCATCAATGACGACAATGACATCGTCCGGCAGGGCATCCATGAGCCCGGTCAGCTCAGCGGGTCTCACAGCCGTGCCGGTCGGATTGTTCGGATTGCCCACAAAGACCATCTTGGTCTTCGAGGTTACCGCCTTCGCCATTGCCTCCAGATCGTGAGTCCATGCCTTGAGCGGCACCCGGACCGTCGTACACCCCTGCAGATGCGCGAGCATCCCGTAAATAACGAACGCCGGATCAGCGATCACGACCTCGTCACCCGGCAGCAGGAAGCAGCGGGCCATCAGTTCAAGGAGTTCGTTACAGCCGTTCCCCAGCACCAGATGGTCCGAAGTCAGCCCAAGGTGCCTCGCCAGGCCTTGCTTCAGGTAATAACCGCCGCCATCCGGATACCGGTGGCTCTCCGATAGCGCGTCTCGCAGGGCGCGCAGCGCCAGCGGCGAGGGGCCCAACGGGTTCTCGTTTGACGCCAGCTTGATGGCCCTCGTGATCCCAAGTTCCCGTTCCACTTCGTCAATCGGCTTCCCGGGGATGTACGGGACGAGCCCCTGAAGATAGGGAGAGGCAAGCTCTTCGAGCGACCTGGCCGTCACGCTGACACTTCTCCTAACTCTCGATCGAGTGTTCTCTCGGGTACGAGCCGAGAACCTTCAGAAAGAGGCACTCCTCCTGTAACAGCGCAAGCGCCTCCTTCACAGGCTCGTCGGCAATATGTCCCTCGATATCCAGATAGAAGATGTACTCCCAGGCCTTGGTCTTAGATGGGCGGGACTCGACCTTGGTCAGGTTGATCTGATACTTCGCGAACGGCTCCAGAATCCGATACAGCGCCCCGACCCGGTCTTTGATTGAAAACATCAAGGAGGTTTTATCGTGATCGGTGGGAGCGGGTAAGATCCGGCCTATTATCAAGAATCTTGTGATATTACAGGGAGTATCTTCTATTTTCCTAGAAATGACTTTAAGACCGTAGAGGCTTGCCGCCAGTTCGCTGGCAATCGCCGCCGCCGCCCTATCCTTTACCACAAGCTTCGCGGCGGCCGCCGTACTCTGGGCCTCAAAAAGCGGCACTCGCGGCAGATTCGCCTCCAGCCACTTGCGGGACTGCGCGAATGCGTGCGGGTGCGAGTAGACCTTTTGCACCTTCCTCAGATCGCCCGATTTTGACAGCAGGCTGTGGGACACCCCCAGGAGGATCTCGCCGCAGACCTTCAGGTCCGAGTCCACAAACATATCCAGGGTGTGGCTGACCACGCCTTCACTGGAGTTCTCAATCGGCACGATTCCGTACTCAACGTTCCCCTTTTCCACCTCGGCAAACACGTCACTGATGGTGTGAACCGGCATGAAGTGGGCCGAACCCCCAAACCGCCGAGTACAGGCGACATGAGTAAACGTCCCTTCCGGACCAAGATAGGCCAGCTTCAACGGAGCTTGTACGGCTCGGCACGCGGAGATGATCTCTCGAAAGACGGGTCGGATCGCGTGGGCGGGAAAACGTCCCTTGTTTTGCCGCACCAGGCGAGTGACGATCTCCTCCTCGCGTTGCGGAACATGGACGTTCAGATTCGCCTTGGCCTTTTCCTGTCCGATCCCGACCACAAGCTCGGCCCGCTCGCCCAGCAGCGAGACGATCTTTGAGTCGATCTGATCGATCTTACGCCGTAACGTGGTAATCTTCATCCGGCTCTCCGTCCTATCGGGGGCGTGCACGGCCCCTTGCTTTTTGGTCTCCCGCATGACTTCGCAGGCTCGTCTTCACTCCTCCGCTCCCCCGCACCCGGGGGGCACCCGGCGAGCGACGGGTTCCTGATGAGGGCTTCTCCACGCGCCCCGAGGGCCTCCGCGAAGGGGAAGCAGGTGACGGAACCCGGACGTTCCTGCCCGTAGGCGCGCGACCGGCGACCGGGGATTTGTTCGGTCCCATCGCCTGTCTGCGAGCGATGCCCAGGCAGACGCGACGAATATCGGCGAGCTCTGCGGGGGAGAGTCGGCGCCAGGATCCCTTCGGTAATTTTCCCAAGACGACCGGGCCGACGCGTACTCTCTGGAGCCGCAGCACCGGGTGCCCGATGACGTCGCACATCCGCCGGATCTCATGATACCGTCCCTGATGCACGACCAGTTTCAGCCACGCGGACCCGATCCCATGCCTGGTTATTTCGGCGTGAGTTGCCCACAATCGCTCCCCATCCGATATGACCCCCGCCTTCAATCTGACCAGATCGTCCGGCGTCGGGCACCCCTGCACCTTGGCGAGATATTCCTTCTGCACCTCGAAGCTGGGATGCATCAGCCCGTGGGCCAGCGCCCCATCGTTCGTCAGCAGCACCAGTCCTTCGGTCTGATAGTCAAGCCGACCGACAGGAAAGAGCCTGGGCAGCCCCTGCGCCGGCAGGAGGTCGCCGATGACCGGTCGCCCCCGCGGATCGGACAAGGAGGTCAGCACGCCGGCCGGCTTGTGCAACATCAGGTAGACGAAACCGCTCGGCGCTGTGACGGGCTTGCCATCGCACACTACCTTGTCGAGACCCGGCGAGATCTTAGTCCCGAGCTCAGTCGTGATCCGGCCATTCACGCGGACCCGTCCCTCGACGATCAGCTTTTCACAGCTCCTGCGCGAACCGAGTCCGCCCCGCGCAAGAAAGCGCTGCAGCCGTTCCTCTCCGCCGCCCGTCTGTTGGATCGGCGCAGGCCGGCCGCCGCCGTCATTCCGCCTTCTCGATCTGATCGTTGGATTCGTGCGAGACCTCCTTCTCAGCCGTATTCGGGGCCAGCGCTTCAATCTCCTTCAAGGTCGGCAACTCCGAAAGATCCTTGAATCCAAAATACTCCAGGAAGGAGCGGCTGGTCCCATACAGGATCGGCCTGCCTACCTCCGGTTTGCGTCCGAGAATCCGGACGAGATCACGCTCCACCAGCGTCTTCAAGACGCCGTCAACCATGACCCCTCGAACCGCCTCGATCTCCGGCTTGGTAATCGGCTGCTTATAGGCGATGAGCGCGAGCGTTTCGAGCGCGGGCCTGGACAGCCTGGCCGGTTTTGACCCGCGGAGCCGCTGGATCCACGGGGCCGCCTCCGGTTTTGTCGCCAGGCGATAGCCCTCTGCAACCTCGCTGATCAGAATACCTCGATCCGATTGCCGGTATTGTTCCTGCAAGTCGGCGAGTAAACGGCTGACCTCCGCTTTGGAGTGCCCATCGAGTATCGCCTCGATCCGCTCCAGCGAGACCGGGCTGTCGGACACAAACAGCAACGCTTCGAGTATCCCGAGCGGGCCGAGATCAGCCGGTGTGTCCATCGGTCCCCACCGCCGTTTCAACAGTTCGATAGATCGTAATCTCGCTCCCCGGCTCAGTTTGCCTGGCCCGGACCAGCCCTCGACGCAACAGCTCGAGCAGTCCGAGAAACGTGGCGATCAGTTGAAGACGCGTCGTCATCCCTTCAAAGAGGGCCATGAACGACACCGGACTCTGAAGGGCCAGCCGATCCAGGAGCGCCACCATCCGCTCTCCGACATTGATCGTCTCCAGGGTGATTTCGCCGGCGACCGCTTGCGGCGCCCGCTGCATCACCGCCATAAATGCGCGGAGCAGCGCCGAGAGACTGATCTCGAGGGGGCCGTCGGCGACCGGAACCATAGGATCGGCAGGCCTCACATAGAGGAGCGATTGCTCAGCCTCTAACTCCTCGAACGTCATGGCCGCGTCCTTAAACCGCTTATATTCCAGGAGGCGCTCGACGAGCTCCTGCCGCGGATCTTCCGCCGCCAGCCCCTCCGCTTCCGCTTCTTCCACCGGGATGAGCATCTTTGACTTGATATGGATCAGCGTAGCGGCCAGCACCAGAAACTCTCCCGCAACCTCCAGATCCAACTCTTTCATCCCGGCCAGGCATCCCAGGTACTCCTGAGTAATGGCGGCAATGGGGATGTCGTAGATGTCGATCTCGTTGACCTGGATCAGATAGAGCAACAGATCCAGCGGCCCCTCAAACATCTCCAGACGAACGCGATAGCTCATCGCTTACCGGGCCTCGATCCAGGGTTCAACCTTGCCAAATCGCTTCGGACCGATCCCATCGACCTCCAGCAGTCCACGGGTGTCGGCGAATACGCCATCGGCCTTTCGATGGGCGATAATCCGTTGGGCCAGCGTCGGACCGATGCCGGGCAACGTCTGAAGCGCGGCGATATCCGCATGATTAATATCCACGAGACCGGCCGGTCTCGCTTTGGCGACCCTCGCCGCCCGCGACGAGTCGCGAGCACGCGCTGGGGCCTGATCCTCGGGAAGACGGAGTGCTCCGAGATCGACGGCATGCGACGCGTTGAGCTGCCGGAGGAGAACCGGACCCCACACGATCCCGATCATCGCGATACCGAAGAGGCCGGCGGCGATCGCCTCGCGCCGGGTATACGCCCAGGTCACGCGCACTCCTCCGCCATCTTGCGCTCGGCCAGGCCGAAAGCTTCGTGAAGAACCCGAACGGCGAGTTCCCCATATTTGGCATCGATGACACAGGAGACCTTGATCTCGGAGGTGCTGATCATCATGATATTAATGTTCTCGCGCGAGAGCACCTCAAACATCTGCGCAGCCACCCCCGAGTGAGTCCGCATCCCCACCCCCACGATGGAGACCTTGGCGATCCTGTCGTCGCCGGCAACCTGCTGGGCGCCGATCTCCCTGGCCACGCCGTTTACGAGCGACATCGCCTTGGAGAAATCCGACTTCGGAACCGTGAACGAGATATCGGTCGTCCCATCCTGGCTGATGTTCTGAACAATCATATCGACGACAATGTTGGCCTCCGCAACCTGGCCGAACAGCTTCGCTGCGATCCCCGGTCGATCCGCCACACGCAGCACCGTGATCTTCGCCTCGTTCCTGTCGCAGGCGATTCCCGAGACCACCACTCTCTCCATCTCTGCATCCTCCTGGACTACCAGCGTCCCCTGGTTTGTATTGAAACTGGAACGGACGTGAACCGGCACGGCATAATTCTTGGCATACTCGACCGATCGAGCTTGCAGCACCTTGGCTCCCAGGCTGGCCAGCTCGAGCATCTCATCATAGGAGATCTTCTCCAGCTTCCTCGCCTCGGGAACAATATTCGGATCTGCGGTGTAGACCCCCTCTACATCGGTATAGATTTCGCACAGGTCGGCCTTCAGGGCCGCAGCCATGGCGACCGCCGTCAGGTCCGATCCGCCGCGCCCCAGCGTCGTGACGTCCTCTTCGGCCGTGACCCCTTGAAACCCGGCGACGATGACGATAGCCCCCTCTCGGAGCGCCTGTTGCGCCCGGTCGACCTCAACACTGACAATCTTCGCCTTGGTATGCGCAGTATCGGTCTGGATCCTGACCTGGGCTCCTGTAAACGAGCGGGCCTTGTGTCCATGTTGCTGGATGGCCAGCGACAAGAGACCGATCGAGATCTGTTCTCCGGTCGCCACAATGACGTCAAGCTCTCGTTCGTCCGGCGTATCGGAGATCTTCCCGGCAAGACCCAGCAGACGGTCTGTTTCCCCGGCCATCGCCGACACGACCACCACCAGGTCGTTCCCCTGGACCTTCGCCTCCACGACACGGCGGGCCACATTTTTAATCCGCTCTACATCGGCGACCGAGCTGCCGCCGTATTTCTGAACAATGAGGGGCATCTGTTGCTCCTACAAGGCGAGCCGATCGTGCCGTGGCAGATCCGCCCCATGCAGCTTTTTTCCGATCTTCCCTTCGTGCCCTGCGATAAGACGGCTCATGTTTTCCCGGTGCCGGATCAGAATACAGCCGCAGATCATGATGGTCAGCCCGACATAGGGCGGTCGGCCGTCCAGGGCCCAGACAAGAACGGGGGCCGCGATGGCGGTGATGAGAGCGGCAAGAGACGAATAACGAAAGAGGGCGGCGGTCAACAACCAGACGCCCACTATCAGCAACGCGATCTTCGCAAACAGTGCGAGCAGCACCCCCAGAGCGGTGGCAACCCCCTTTCCCCCGCGAAAGCCGAGAAAAAGCGGATAGAGATGACCCAGAAATGCAGCCAGCCCGACTGTGGCGACGAGCAGTTCCGGCGCGCCAAGGAGCTGACTCGCTGCAACGGGCGCCCACCCTTTCAGTGTATCCAGGGCAAGGGTGAGCGCGCCGGCCCCGGAGCCGACAACACGCAGAACATTGGTGGCGCCGATATTACCGCTCCCGGCTTTCCGTACATCCACTCCGGTCGTACCTTTGGCGATCAAGAGCCCGAATGGAATCGATCCGGCGAGATACCCCAGCGGAACAAGCCATACGCCTACGCTCATTGTCCCCCGATGACGAGACGGCTTATCGACTCAGATCGATCAGCTTCCAGAACTTTAAGAAATAGTCGATACCGGACGCGACACTCAACACAATCGCCGCCCACAGGCACAAAAAACCCAAGGACGCGGTGCCGATAAAATCCCACTGCGGCGGCCAGTCGAGAATCAGGAACGTCACTGCCGCCACCTCGGCCAGCATCTTATACTTTCCGAAGTCGCTTGCGTGAATGATGATGCTCTGCGAGGCGGCAACCATCCTGAGCCCGCTGATCGCCAGCTCACGGCCGACACTCAGCGCCACCATCCAGGCCGGCGCGCGACCGATCTGCACTAACGCGATGAGCGCGGTTGAGATCAGCAGTTTGTCGGCGATCGGATCGAGTAATTTCCCCAGCGTCGTGATCTGCCTGGTGGTGCGAGCGATCCGCCCATCCAGCCAGTCGGTCAGCACTGCAGCAAGAAAAATCCCACCCGCCGTATAGTTGGGAACCTTCTCTCCGACAACCAGAAACACGATGACGAAAGGAACCAGAAAGATTCTGCCAAGCGTCAGCTTGTTGGGCAGATTCATGTAGACTCCTGATCGTTTAAGATCGGGAGCGACTCGCCTCGATTCTTCCGAATTGCGTCCGCCGCGCTCAATCACCCTTCTCTTCCTGTGGAATTGCCCGGACCGGCGCCATCACCTTCTTCACGGCCCCAACTGTTCAATACTCCCCGCACACGTGCCCGTGGGCAATATGCCTCGGCAACAACGCTGTATCATGACAAACGTACCGTAGCAAACGCTGAAGGAAGCTGTCAAGGTCGATCCTGTACGCCGTCAGAGACGGAACGTCCAGCTTTGTGAACCGTAGCGGGTCGCGGCTAACTGCAGAGAGAGGTCGAACTCCTCAGGATCAAGCTCACCTTGCGCAAATTCAATCCCCATCTCAGCCGCAAACCCATTGCGAATCGCCGCCTCCACCTCCAGACGACGGGGAAGCCGTCCCAGCATTTCGCGCAGCGAGCCCACCGTCATGAGGGCGCCTGCCGCCGCGCCTCGCTCGTCGGCGCGCAGGAGCGCAAGGATCCCCGCAGGATCGAAATCCAACAGTATAGTTCCCTGCTGAAGAAGCGCCGCGGGAAATCGCCGTTGCGCCGAACCGACGACCTTTTTCCCGTCCACCAGGAGTTCATCCTGCACAATGGTCGGAAAGCAGAACGGGGCCAGCGCTCCGCCGGCGCGTGTCGAGCGGCGCCCGATGTTCGCCTTTACACCCAACATCTCAAGGCCCCGGAGCAGGCACCTATTAATCAGGCGATAACTCTCGGCAATCGAACACGTCGTCCAGGGCGGGTGCAGCGGTAGAATCAGACTGTACGTCAAATCCTGCCGGTGCAGCACCGCTCGACCGCCCGTAGGCCGACGTACCAGAGTCACCTTGGATGTGCGACAGGCCGCCACGTCGATATCGTCGCACCGTTGAGCGTAACCGATGGAAAGTGTCGGCGCCTCCCAGGCGTAAAATCGCAGCGTGGCCCTGTCCCGACACAGGGTCGCCAGCGCTTCATCGATCCCCATATTGATGGAACCGGCAGCGGCGCTCATCCTCAGAAGTCGGCCTGATGAGCGCATCTCGCAGCGCTCATCAGGCCGTTCCCGCTCCGTGAGATTCTGGACGGGGAGTCGTGCGACGGCTGCGCCGTCAGGTCTTTTCGATGTCACGGTGTCGAACGTTGACCTGATAGCCGGTCTCTCGAAAATGACGAGCAAGTTGTTCTGCGAAGAACACCGAACGGTGATGCCCGCCGGTACACCCGAGTGCGATGGTCAGATAGGCGCGACCTTCCTCCTCGCAAAGAGGGATCACGAAGTCGAGCAACTCCATCAGGCGTCCAAGATAGGGCTTGGTGACAGAGGCCCGCATGAGAAACTCGCCGATCTGGGGATTCAGACCGGTCAACGGCCGCAGGTCATCGATAAAATGGGGACTGGGCAGAAATCGGGTATCGAAAACTACATCGGCATCGAACGGCAGTCCATGCTTATAGCCGAAAGAGACCAGGGAGAGGCCGATCCGGGCTATCGGCCGCTCCATCACGAAGGCCTGCAACAGAAACCGCTTGAGATCATGAATCGTCAGCGCGCTGGTATCGATAATGAAATCGGCCTCGTCGCGCAGGCGCGTTAGCATCTGTCGCTCCGCCGCGATCCCGGCCAGGGCCGACGTTCCGGCCGCGAGGGGATGCGGGCGTCGACTCTCGCTGAAGCGTCGTATCAGGACCTCATTGCTCGCGTCCAGAAACACGATCTTGACGACATGTCCTTCGGTCCGGAGCGTTTTCAGAATGTCGAACAGCGAGGTCAGAAACTCGCCGCCCCGGACATCAATGACCAAGGCGACCCGCTCAATCGCGTGCTCCGTTTGTGTGCAGAGCCGAACGAAGGTGGGGATCAATGTGGTCGGCAGGTTATCGATACAGAAAAAACCGATGTCTTCCAGGCACTTGATCGCCTGGCTCTTACCGGCCCCGGATACACCGGTGACAATGACAACCTCAGCCGCCTTCACTGGATCTCCCCATGTACGCCGGACCCATCAATCTGACAGCCGCAGACGGGGATACTCAACCTGCGGGCTCGATTAAGCCGTAATCTCCATCTTGTCTTCGATACAGGACATTGACCTCCTGAGTCTGAGCGTTTCGGAACACAAAAAAAGTGTGGCCCAACAGACTCATCTGCATGGCGGCATCCTCAGGGGAGAGCGGCTTCATAGCGAACCGCTTCATCTTTACAATGCGGGGGCCGTCTTCCGCAAGAGGCTCGCTCTCCGCAGGCACTATCTCTTCCGGAGACCGCGGTCGACCCGAGCCTCGACCGGAGTGATCCACAATCTTCTCCTTATAGCGAAGGATCTGGCGCTCAATCTTGTCGGCGACAAGGTCGATCGCCGAGTACAGGTCCGCACTCGATTCTTCTCCCCGAATC
>JAHFDH010000058.1 GCA_023249055.1 Candidatus Methylomirabilota bacterium | reverse complement strand
TCGGCACGACCGCATGGGGAGCGCCCCTGGCGCGCGAGGAGGATCTGCCCAACCTTCCACAACTGGCGATCTTTCAGTCTGGCGAGCCGAGCCTTCTCTATGATGATGAAGAACGGGTGTTCGGTTCGATCGTTCCGGAGTATCGGATCTTTGTCCCGCTCTCTAAGATTCCCGTGAGATTGCGACAGGCGGTTATCGCCTCCGAGGACGCGCGCTTTTATGAGCATGGGGCGCTTGACCTGCAAGGGATCGCCAGGGCTGCCGTGAGAAATCTGATGGCCGCGTCCGTGAAGGAAGGGGGCAGCACCATCACGCAGCAACTTGCCAAGACCCTGTTTTTAAGCCACGAGCGGACCATCGGACGGAAGGTCAAGGAGTTACGGCTTGCCGCTGAACTCGAACAACGCTATACGAAAGATCAGATCCTGGAGATGTACCTGAATGCCATCTACTTCGGTCATGGGGCGTATGGGGTCGAGGCGGCCGCGCGAACCTTTTTCAGCAAGAGCGTCACGGATCTCACCCTGACGGAAGCGGCGCTGCTCGCGGGACTGCCCCGCGCGCCCGGTAGGTACTCGCCCCTGATCGATATGAAGCGTGCCAAGGCGCGCCGGCAGTACGTGTTGGACCGGATGGTGGCCACGGGCGCGCTGAAACAGGCTCAGGCCCGCCGCGCCAACCTCGCAGCGGTGTCGGTCAATCCGATGTTTCGATCGAAGGGCATGGCGCCATGGTTTATCGATTATGTCCGACAGAGCCTTGAGGGGCGCTTGGGCCAGACCCTCGTACGGCAGGGAGGACTGAAGATTTATACGACCTTAAATGCCGGCATGCAGAGGGCGGCGGTCAAGGCGATCAGCCGGGGTATTGGAGCGATCGCGCAACGGCATAAGGAACAGGCGAGGGGCGGAACGGCGGCGCCGGAGGGAGCGTTGGTCGCCCTCGATGCCAGGAGTGGGGAGATCAAGGCGATGGTAGGCGGCTCAGACTATAGCCGGAGTCAGTTCAACCGGGTGGTGCAGGCGCGGCGCCAGCCGGGCTCGGCATTCAAGCCGTTCGTCTATGCGGCGGCATTTGAGCGGGGATTTACGCCGGCGACCGTGATTGATGATGCCCCGATCAGCTTCGAGATCGGCAATGGGGGCCGGCGCGAGACCTGGGCCCCTGAGAATGTGGACCATAAGCATCGCGGGTCTGTGA
Source organism: Candidatus Methylomirabilota bacterium (assembly GCA_023249055.1). Taxonomy (GTDB): domain Bacteria; phylum Methylomirabilota; class Methylomirabilia; order Methylomirabilales; family Methylomirabilaceae; genus Methylomirabilis. The sequence goes on along the minus strand of JAHFDH010000058.1, from coordinate 10,437 downwards.
CGCTCCGGCGCGCGCTCGAGGAGTCGATCAATGTTCCGACGGTCCGTCTGATCGCTGCGATTGGGGTCGATCCGGTCATCGACCTTGCCCATCGGCTCGGAATCACCTCAGAGCTTCGGCGAGAGTATGCCCTCGCTCTTGGGGTCTCGGAGGCAAGCCTGTTGGAGATGACGTCGGCCTATCAGGTATTCGCCAATCGAGGGAGCTTGTCGCCGCCCATGGCCATCCGGCGCGTGGTAGGTCCCGGCGACATCGTGCTGGAAGAGCAATTTCCGCAACCGCAACAGGTGATGCGCGAGGAGGTTGCGTTTGTTCTGACCTCAGTCCTTGAGGGCGTGGTGGAACGGGGGACAGGGAAGGCCGCCCGGCGTATCGGCCGTCCGGTTGCCGCAAAAACCGGGACCACGCAGGCCGCAGAAGATCTCTGGTTCCTCGGCTATACGCCGAGTATCGTCGCGGGGATCTGGCTGGGTTACGATCAACGTCGTCCGATCGGCTCGCACGAGACTGCCGGAAAGGTGGCCGCACCCATCTGGGTCGATTTTATGAAGCAGAGCCTTGGCGATAGCCCTGCTGAACCCTTCCTTCCGCCTGAAGGGGTGTTTCCGGTACTGGTCAATCGAATGACGGGACAACCGACCTCATCAACCGATCCCAATGCCTTCGAGGAGTACCTGATTCGAGGGCAGGAGAATATGATGCCCTCAACGGTGGCGGTTCCATCGACCAACGGCGCGTCGCTGGAGACGGGTGATCGTGTAGTGCTTCCGCCTCCCTACACCCGATGATGTGTTTCCGGTATGCTCGTATGATCGCGCCGCCCCGTTGATTTTGGTTGCGCAGTGATTCTGTGTTTCGCTATAGTAAACTGGTTATCCCACTGCTGTACTTCATGGCCCCATCGTCTAGTGGCCTAGGACGCGGCCCTCTCAAGGCTGAAACACGGGTTCGAAGCCCGTTGGGGCCACCAATGGTGTCAGGTGGTTGCGAACCGTACCGGCGTCTGAAAACGCTCCCGGTGACCACATTGTGACTGCTCGGTTGTCGTAACCAACCTGGTCATCATGGTCAAGGTGGTGTGTATGTGGAGGTGGCAATTCGTATGAGTGAAGAAAAAAAATGGAGCGTGGAGCGAAACTTTCGGCGACTCGTCATCATCCTGTCTGTTGCGAGCCTCGTGATCGGGATGATCCCCGCGTTTCTGATCGGTCACTGGCTGTTCTTTTTAGGGTCTGTCGGCGCCTTCGTGATATGGCTATGGATTGCATATATTATGGCGCGACGGATGGAACGGATTCATGGGAAATGGATCTGGCGTCCCTAGTTGCGCGACGATGTCAAGGGGGGGTTGTATTGACACGTGTTGGTATCGTGCCGACCCTCTGACGTTGAACATTGGTCAGTCTCGCAACTGTGGGGAGTCGTCATAGCGGCTGGTGAGAGACGACAAACGACGCGGAGCAGCGATCAGCGCAAGAAGTCTGTGGCGGCCCTTTGGGGTGCGGAAACCTCAAAGGGCCGTCCTGTCTCTACAGGATCCTCCGGGATATCGATGAACGTGATGACCGGGCCGGTCCGTATCGGCGTCTCGACGTGCCTGCTGGGTGAAAAGGTCCGTCATGACGGCGGACACAAGCACGATCAGTTTCTGACCGATACGCTTGGCAGGTTTGTCGAATGGGTGCCGGTCTGCCCGGAGGTCGAGATCGGTATGGGTACGCCGCGCGAGCCGATTCAACTCGTGCAGCAACACGGCGACATTCATCTGGTCGGCATCCGGACTAAGGCGGATCATACTGACGCAATGCACAGGTACGCGCGGCGGCGGGTCGAGCAGCTTGCCGGTATGAGTCTCAGCGGGTTCATTCTCAAGAAGGACTCGCCCAGTTGCGGGTTGGAGCGTGTGCAGGTGCATCGTGACCGCGGGCATGCGACACGATCCGGTCGCGGTCTGTTCGCGGCAGCGCTTGCCGAGCGATTTCCGAACCTGCCCATCGAAGAGGAGGGACGGCTCCACGACCTGCGATTGCTGGAGAACTGGGTCGAGCGCGTATGTGCGTATCAACGGCTGCAGTCTCTATGGGCGACACGTTGGGGGATTGACGATCTGGTGCGGTTTCACGCCGCCCATAAGCTCACGCTCCTTGCGCGCGCTCCACAAAGCTACCAGCGACTCGGTCAGCTCATAATCCGCGACAAGATGCTGCTGTCCCTGGCGGCGAAGCGCGAGCGATACGAACGCGAATTTATGATGATACTGGCCGGCCCCAGTCAATGTCTTATTGAGGAATTCCCACAGTATAGAGAGGTGATTACTCGATTGACTGTGTCATAATCCTTAGGTGTCAGTGATCGGCCGGTGGACTTTGCAGATGTTGCTGCAACTGAAGCAGCGCAAACACATTTGGATGAACCTTTAGTCCCTTTTGTTGCAGCGCGTACAGACGATCGCCCAGAGTCGCCGGATCGAAGTGACCAGGAACGATCTCGCGATCGAAAAGCCCGCGCATGTTATTTGCAATGGTTCTGAGTCGTAACCAACTGCGCAGGTGAAACACCGTGAAGCCTATCAGGGGAGCAAGCAACAGCCACGTCTTGAAACTCTGACCGCCTGAGCCGTATGGAGAGAGCGCATACATGATACTCACCACCCAAATGGTGACGACTCCGGAGTACACGATCCAAGGCCCGGCTTGTGGAAATCTGCTCACCCAAAATCCGTTCGGCTGCAAGCCGGTCCGGGCGAATCGCTGAAGGGGAGCGTATTCAGAGTTCAGCAAGTGATAGAGAAGCTGTCTGTTGTAATCGAGGCTGTGGAGCTCCGGGGAGTTCAGGTACGACTGGACCAGATTCTCAATCGTCCGGCTTTCGTGCAGATACATGAACTCACACCCGCGAAGCTTTTCGAACTCCTTGTTGAATGCCTGCTTGTTCATCGCGACTCCGTAATTCTTTTCGCTCGTGCGATTTGGTATAAAGACATACGCTCGCAACAGACCCGGTACTGCGTGGCTTGTGGTGCGTTTCTTCTAACATAGGCCTTCTGAAGCGTCAAGCGCTAGGTATTCGTTTGGCCCGGCGGTTCAGGTATCGCTTGCGAACTACTGAAGCACCCAATACAATTCACGAAGGAGGAGACAACAATGAGCGACGATGTGAACGCCGCAGATAGACACGGCAGAACAGTATTGATGAAAGTCGCACAGGAAGGCAGCCCCGAGGCCGTAGAGGCGCTGATCGCGCAGGGCGCGAATGTGAACGCCAGGGATGAATATGGCTGGACGGCCTTGATGAGAGTCTCTCTGAGAGGCCACCTCGATGTAGTGAAGGTGCTGCTCGCGCATGGCGCGTGGTTGCACGTCAAATCTGACGGGGGCTGGACGGCCTTGATGAGAGCGGCTCTGGCCGGCCATCGCGAGGTCGTAGAACTGCTGATCGCAAATGGCGCCGATGTGAACGCCAGGCAGGACAATGGCGCCGCGGCGTTGCTGTGGGCATCTCAGGAAGGCCATCGCGAGATCGTAGAGCTGCTGCTCGCGAATAGGGCGGACGTGAACGCCAAAACGAACAACGGCGTAACGGCCATGATGATAGCGTTCAATAGGAGCGAAAACGAGATTGTGCAGCTTCTCAAGAATGCCGGAGCCAAGGAATAGCCCTCAAGGAAGAGTGCCAATGGTGATTCCGGGGACACAATAGTGATTTCGCCTTGACTCCGAGATGGACAGTTCCATACCCTTCGCTCATGGGGAGAATGTCCAGTTGCAAAGTTAGTGGACAAGCTGACCGGCCGCAGCCTGAGGTTAGGTAAGCCAGGTCGCCCCATCAGAAGAGTGATCTTCCTACGAAAAAGTGGACACCGCTCCGCGCACTTCATCTCGCCCACCTTGTCAGGCTGGCATCAGCCGTCGTTTCAAATCGCCTAGGCCATTTTAATCCCAAAATAGGTTTTCTGGTTGATGGTTTATAAGCGACCCTCTTTTTAAACTCCAATTAAGAGGGTTGTATGCCTTGGTGCGCCACTGCGGTCGGAGATCACGCGCAGCATTGGGCTTATGACCCGGTCCAATGGAGAGAGGGTAGATGCGTGGGATCACGAGGCTGGAACGGATGCCTTGTCGAGCCAGGGGATCATCCAACGAATTACCTGAAGGAGCAAGACCGGCTGTCACGGGTGATAAGAACCGATCATAAGTGAGCGAGGCGTGATACTACCCGTCAGACAGCAAGGAGCAGCGAAACATGCGTTACTCTCATTTCTTGATCGCGGCATTCATGGGATTCATCGTAGTAGGTTGCACAACTGTCGGTATCCATGACAGAGCAGCCCGTGAGCAGTTCCGCTTCGCGGAAGAGATGCGGACGGTGCGACTCTGTGTATACCTCGATAACGGCATTACCGTCCAACAGGTGCAGGCGCTGCTGGCGGATGCCTGGGATGCTGATGCTGAAGGTATCGGAATTCGGTGGGAGATTGCGGATACCCGGCCCTGGCCCCGGTCCGGCTTTACCTATATGAGTCTCCGGGAGGATGTCGACCGTCTGCCCCTTCTGCCGCACTGCGACCGCGCCATGCTTTTCCTTGGTCGCCACTTCGGAGATGTGCTATGGGGGTTGGCCGCGGTTATATTGCCGTTGCCGGAGGTCGGGGGGTACGTCGATGATGAGGTACATCTACGGGGGTACGTGGTAGCGACACGCGCGACGCTCCTGCAGGTGATTTGGCTGACCCCCGCAAGCACCTTGCGACACGAGCTATACCATATGCTTGGATGCGATCACGGTTCCGACCTCGGCCCCTGCTATCGCGTAATACATAGCCTGAAGGCCGCAAGCCGTGGGCAGAAGTTTTTCGCAGCTCGTGTCGGCTGGAGTGGCGAGGTGATCATTGCAATGCGACCGTAAGGAGGGCCCGAATAGACAGAGAGAAGGACAAGGATATAGAGAAATAGGCCGACCAGTCCACTCAATAGTTCGGCGGACGTTGAAGTATGGCATAGTAGCTGGGGAACGGTAGGATCTGGGAAAGGGAGACGCGTGATGAGTCGCTGGACATTCGAACCTGGACATACCGCAGCCGAGTTCTGCGTAAGACACATGATGGTCACGTACGTCCGGGGTCACTTCAAGAACGTGCGCGGCACTCTCGAGTTCGATCCGGAATCTCCCGCGGTGTCTCGGGTCGAGGCGGTCATCGATGCGCGCGGTCTCTGGAGCGGTGAGCGGGATCGTGATACCCACCTCAAGAGTCCTGACTTCCTTGATGTCGAGCGCTTTCCCGAGATCACCTTTCGCGGACGCCAGGTCCGCCTCGGAGGGGCCAACGACGCTGTAGTGGTTGGCGATCTCACTCTTCGCGGCGTGACCCGGTCCGTCGAACTCCGCGTCCACTACCTCGGGCAGTGGCAGACGCCGTGGTGGGAGAATGGCGTGGACAAAGGGCCAAAGACTCGTGCTGGGTTTCTGGCCACTACACGGATCAACCGTCACGAATTTGGCGTGAGCTGGAATAGCGCGCTCGATCGGGGTGGTGTGGTTGTCGGCGACGACGTGACGGTGACCATCGATGCCGAGGCAATTCTTCAGTCCTAGGGGGACGCGCCAGAGCGTAGGCCACCAGAGACGGTGACAAGTCGCCGAACAAGCGCGTCGAGCCAGCCCGCATGAGATCGGTTGCCAATTGCACGCGGTGTTTGGCCAGCGGCTCATGCGCAAAGCGTTGGGCCGCTGACGACAGTCGCACGACAACAATTAGCCATCCACCAGCACACGGAGTGGCCCCCTAGCCATCCAGGAGGTACATCATGAACGGTTCAAAGTATACTTCACGATCAGCATTGGCTTTGGTTCTGCTCCTGCTCGTGGCCGGCCTCTCGGCCCGCGCGGCGTCTGGCGCCGGCCAGGCTCGCGTGTTCTTTATCTCGCCGAGCGATGGGGCTACCGTTGCCAGCCCAGTGAAGGTCGCAATGGGCACAGAAAACTTTACCGTCGAACCCGCCGGTCCAGTCAAGGCCGGAGCGGGTCATCTCCACATCATGGTGGACACTGACTGCGTAGCAGCCGGCACAGTGGTGCCGGCAGATGTCACCCATCTGCACTACGGCAAGGGACAGTTGGAAGCTGAACTAGCCTTGTCGCCTGGCACGCACACCCTGTGTTTGCAGGCCGCCGACGGGGCACATATTGCACTGGCGGGCGCCGGCATGACGCAGAAAATCACCCTCACCGTGAAGTGACAAGGAGTAGTGGTCATAGCGGCCGGTGGAATCCGGAGACATAATCGTGATTGCGTCTTAACTCTCCAGATGGACAGTCCCATACCTTCCGCTCAAGGTGAGGATTTCCAGTTACGAAGTTAGTTGATGAAGCTGACCGGATGTAATCTGAGGTTAGACCAGCCAGGTTGCCCCACCAGAAGGGTCTCTTGAAAATCGGTATTATGACCCCGGAATTCCATCTCGGTAGTTCAGATATCGCTTGCTGACCGCTGAAGAACACAATAGAATTCGCCGTAAGTACAATAGCTGGGCGGCTGAGGGACGGTTCCCGTTATTAAGGTACCATGCTACACTGAAACAGGGCTCGGCCTCGATACCGCGGCGCTAATCCTTGGGAGAATGAGATGTTGAGCTTTGATCGTATCACGTTTGATCCGCAAGTTATGGGCGGACGCGCCTGCATCCGGGGAATGCGGATCACGGTCTCGCTGGTCGTCAATCTCGTGGCCAATGGCATGACAACGACAGATATCCTCCGCGCTTACCCCTATCTGGAGGCCGAGGACGTCCGCCAGGCGCTGCAGTACGTTGCATGGCTCGCGCAGGAGACCGTCTACCCGGCCAAGTCCGCATAGACATGCGATTTCTCCTGGATATGGGAATCTCGCCCGATGTGGTGAGTTTTCTCCGCAGCCGGGGCGCCGATGCAAGCCATCTGAGCGACGAAGGACTCGCGCGGCTCGATGATTACGCAATACTGACGAAAGCACGGAACGAAGGTCGGGTTCTGGTGACCCATGATCTCGACTTTGGGGAACTCCTCGCTGCAGCCGGTACCGAACTGCCAAGCGTCCTTCTCTTTAGACTCCGCAACATGCGTCCCAACGCCGTCAATCATTATCTCCAGGAGATTCTCGATCACCATGCGGATGAGCTTGTCAGAGGCGCAATCATGGTTGTCACCGAGGCGCAAATCCGCGTGCGTTCGCTCCCGCTCGGCGACCAGGAGAAGGAGCGGGCATAGCCGCCGGTGAGAACCGATAAGCTAACCGGACCAGCGTCCAGCGGGAGGAATCTGTCGCAGCCCCTTGGGAGACGGGAAGCCCCAAAGGGCTGTCCTGTTTCCAGGGGATCTCCCGGAGCTGCTGAAGCACGAGATGGTGAGCACGACTAGTGTTTGTCCCATCTCGGCGGTCAAGATATCTCTTGCTCACTACTGAACAACACAATAGAATCCCCCTTAACTACAAAAATAGTTCATGGAGATGATCTGACCATGATACTTAATCGTGAGGTCTTGTCGCGTGATGCGCAACGCGCTATTATTGGTACATGATTCAATCATTCCGACACAAGGGACTCAGGAAGTTCTTTGAGTCGGGGCATGCGGCAGGAATTCAACCCCACCATGCTCAGCGGCTTCGGATGCTCATGGCCGCATTGGACACTTCTCAGTCCATCGAGGACATGAACGTTCCGGGGTTTCGTCTTCACCCTTTGAAAGGCTCTGGACGCGGCCGCTGGTCCGTGTGGGTAAATGGAAACTGGCGTGCAACATTCGAGTTCAGAGACGGACATGCCTACGTCCTGGACTATGAGGACTATCACTGATGGGTATGCGCAATCCTCCTCATCCCGGCGAGTTCATCACCGAGGTGTATCTTGAGCCGAACCACCTGAGTGGTCGCGGGCTCGCCGCAAAGCTCGGTGTGTCCGCGTCCACGCTGAATCGCATCTTAAAGGGCACCAGCGGTATCAGCCCGGAAATGGCGCTGCGTCTTTCGAAGGCGCTCGGCCGCTCCCCGGAGAGTTGGCTTGCCATGCAGGATAACTATGACCTGTGGCAGGCCCGGCAGCGCGTCAAGCTCGGAAAGGTGAGTAAGGTTCGGCTTACAGCGGCGTAACTCATCGCTCGTGCCGACGCCCGTTGCAGTGCTTCGCAGCGGGCTTGCGGGGCGGCGCGTTAGCCTCGGCGTGTGTGCCGGGCATGGCACAGAGCGAGTGAGGTGCGGCTCCTCACGCCGGGTGATCGCGGAGCCGACCTGCCTGGCGGCAGACAGGGCCACCTGTTCCGGGTGACGAGGAGTAGCGGTCATAGCGGCCGGTGAGAGGCGACAAACGAACCGGACCAGCGCTCAGCGAGAGGACGCTGTCACAGCCCTTTGGGGGATGGTGAACCCCAAAGGGCTGTCCTGTTTTCAGGGGACCCTCCCGGAGCTTGTAATGTAGTGCGTCTAACGCTTCTGTGCATTCATTCAGTCATGCTTCTCTCGGTAGATGTGGCGGGAGGCGCGGTTCTGGTCGCGGCGAAGCTTGGCCCGCTCGCGAGGTCCGAGTTTGCCATCCTGCAGGAAGGCCCGTTTCTCGGCTCCGATCGCGGCTTGTCCGGCCTCGAGGCGTGCTGCTTCTCTGGGGTTCAGTGAACCGCTTGCGATCCCTTCGGCGATCCGGTCCTGCTGTCGTTGCTGCCGCTCCTCGATTGGTCCCGCGCCTACAAGGATCGGTAAGGCCACCAGGAGGCCAAGGACGAAGCTAGGAAGGAGGATTCGGAGAGTGCGTTCCATGTGTTACTCCTTTCTGTTGAGCGGGGGGTGATCTTCGCTTGCGTTACGTTACCCTATAAGACCTGATATGGCAGAGAAGGTTTACAGCCTCAGCCATTTATGAGCACGACCAGTATTGCGCGGCAACAAACACTTGACGTGTAGTGACATTGTAGGTATGTTGTAAATATGGGTGCCATTCGCTTTGTCTGGGACGAAAGAAAGAACGCCATCAACAAGAGGAAGCATGGCGTCTCGTTCGAAGAAGGCCAGACAGTATTCGCCGATGATAATGCCTTGTTCATGCATGATCCCGATCACTCTGAAGATGAAGACCGATTTCTTCTCTTAGGCCTCAGCGCGATCGCTCGACTGCTTGTGGTATGCCACTGTTATCGAGAAGAATCGGAGACGGTCCGCATAATCTCTGTCTGGAAGGCCACTAAATTAGAGACATCACAATACAGGCGAAGGAGAAGAGTATGAGAAAAGAATATGACTTTTCAAAGGCAATAAGGAATCCTTACGCTAAGCGCGTGAAGAGACAGCTCACCATCCGGGTGGATGATGCAACCATCGAATATTTTAGAAAACTCGCCGAAGAGGTAAGCGTCCCGTATCAAACGCTGATTAATATGTATCTTCGCGATTGTGCGGCGTCAAGGCGTCGCTTGGCAATGAAGTGGATAGCTGCGGCATAACATCGGCCAACCATTGCCTGCACACGGATAGCCGTGAGCCTTCTGCCCCCGGTCACCGGTAGAGGCTGCGTTAGCCTTTGACAGATGCGCAGTGATATACTGATTCACAGAGGGAGGTGCCGAATGGAGAAAGTAGAGAAAATCGAGCGTGAAGTGAAGACGCTGTCGCCCGAGCAGCTTGCGAGTTTCCGCCAGTGGTTTGCCGCGTTCGATGCCGAGGCATGGGATCGTCAATTCGAAGTGGACGTGAAGGCTGGGAAACTCGACGCACTGGCCGAGCGTGCTCTTCGCGACCATGCGGCCGGCAAGTCCACCAAGCTGTGAATCACCATGCCTCCCCAGATTTCTGGGCTTGCTATCGCGCTCTGCCGGCGTCCGTTCAGGAGCTTGCCGACAAGTCGTTTGGCCTGTTGAAGGCCGATCCCAAGCACCCGTCACTCCATTTCAAGAAGGTCGGTAGCTTCTGGTCGGCGCGCGTTGGACTGCATCACCGTGCAGTCGCAGTCGAGGCCTCCGATGGGCTTGTGTGGTTCTGGATCGGCGTGCACGCTGAGTATGATAAGCTCGTCGGCTGGCAAACGCGCTGGACCGGACCGGCCTAACGGCCAGCCGCCGAGCGCGGGCGGTGTGCCCGGCATGACACAGAGCGAGCGAGGGAGACTCCCCGCGCCGGGTAATCGCGGAGCCGCCCTGCCTGGCAGTAGACAGGGCTACCTGTTCCGGGTGACAAGGAGTAGTGGTCATAGCGGCCGGTGAGAACTGACAAATGAACCGGACCCGCGCTCAGCGAGAGAAATCTGTCACAGCCCTTTGGGGTGCGGTGAGCCCCAAAGGGCTGTCCTGTTTTCAGGGGACCTCCCGGAGCGTCTGAAGCAAGAGACTGTGAGCACGACCAGTGTTTGTCCCATCTCGGCAGTCAAGATATCGCTTGCTAACTACTGAACAACACAATAGAATCCGCCTTAGCTACGAAGA
>JAHFDH010000183.1 GCA_023249055.1 Candidatus Methylomirabilota bacterium | reverse complement strand
ATACTCATGTCTGCTCCGCAAGGTTTCAGGTGAACAAAGTTCACAAGTTCAAAGTTCAAAGTTCGAGGTTCAAGGTTGAGGATACGACGACGAAAAACATTGAACATTGAACGTTGAACATCATTTCACTTAAGATACTTCCCGATAATCGGCTGCAGCCGCTCCCGAACATTCACCGGGATCGCGTCATGAGCCGTGATGATCGCATCCCGCATGGCGCTCCCGCACAGACAGCCGTCTCTGGCGGTCGGAAACGACGACACGGTTGTCTTGATGATGGCCTTGGCGGTTTCGGCATTCTGTTTCAGAATCGCCACCACCGCCTCTACGGAGACATCCTGCTCTGTTTCATGCCAGACATCATAATCGGTTACTAACGCCAGCGTCGCATAGCAGATTTCGGCCTCGCGGCACAGCTTTGCCTCTTGCAGATTGGTCATTCCGATCACATCGACTCCCCATTGCCGATAGATCCGCGACTCGGCCCTGGTTGAGAACTGCGGCCCCTCGATGCACAGATACGTACCGCCATGATGTATCCGGGCGCCTGCCGATTGTCCGGCGGCAAACAGTAACTTTCCGAGGACCGGACAGGTCGGATCGGCAAGGCTCACGTGAGCGACGAGACCACCTCCGAAGAAGGTGCTGACCCGCCCTTTTGTTCGATCAAAGAACTGGTCCGGAATGACAATGTCCAGAGGCGGCCGATCCTCGCGCATGCTGCCGACTGCCGAGGCCGAGATCACCCACTCCGCACCCAGGAGCTTGAATCCGAAAACGTTCGCCCGAAAATTCAGTTCGGACGGCATCAGTCGATGGCCGCGTCCGTGCCGCGCGAGAAACGCCACCCGTCGCCCGGCCAGCGACCCGATGATGTAGGCATCCGACGGCGCCCCGAAGGGGGTCTCGATGCGGCGCTCTTCAACCCCTTCAAGCCCCTCCATGTCGTACAGGCCGCTTCCGCCGATGATACCGATCAGTCCCTGGGTCATCTTCCCTCCGATATGGGTATCAAGCCGTCAGCGCGGCGCGCACCCATGCGACCAACGGTTTCTCGTTCGGTGGCCGCCACGATCGTCAGATCGACCACACGGCCGATTTGTCCCTCCGTCTGTTCGAGTCGCACTGTCATATAGTTGTCTGTCAACGCCTCGAGCCGCCCGGTTCGCGCATCTCGCCCTTCCAGGACGACCGCCGAGCACGACTGCCCCACCTGTGTCTGTCGAAACTGCTGCCACTTGGCGTCGCTCAACGTTCGGAGCGCCACGCTCCTGGCCGACCTTACGCTCTTGGGAACCTGATTCGGCATAGTGGCCGCGACGGTGCCCCTCCGCTGCGAGTAGTTGAACACGTGCAGATACGCAATCGGCAAACCGTCGAGCAGCCTGTAGGTCTGCTCGAATTCCGCGTCCCCTTCGCCAGGAAAACCGACAATCACATCGGTCCCGATGGCGATCCCTGGGACCGCCTCGACAAGCCGCGCCACCAGCCCTCGAAAATCGTCGGCCGTGTGCGATCGCCGCATACGCTTCAGGACCGCCTCGTCGCCGCTCTGCAGCGGCAGGTGCAGGTGTCGGCAGAGGTTGTCGAATCGGCCAAAGCAGCCGATCAACTCCTCCCCGACTTCGTGCGGATCGAGCGAACTCAGACGCAGTCTCGCGGGCGCCGCGGCCTCCAGCATCTCCGCCGCCAATCCGGCAATCGAGCCGCCGATCGGCAGGTCTCGCCCATACGTCCCCAGGTGAGTTCCCGTCAGGACCACCTCCGGATACCCGGCCTCTACAAGCGCCCGCAGGTCTCGCAATATCGCATCGGTCGGCTGGCTCCGGTTCGGCCCGCGGGTCTCCGGAACAATACAGAAGGTACAGCGATAGCTGCACCCATCCTGAACCTTGAGGAGGGCCCGGCTCCGAGTCGCGCCGACCGGCGGCGGTAGCGGCGCAAAGCGACGTGACTGCTGAATATCCGACACGGCGATGAGCGGCGGTCTCCGCTCGCCCAGACCCGCGATCAGCTCAGCCAGTTGCGCCTTCTCGCCGTTGCCTGCGACCATCGCGACACCGGGGATTGCCGCAATCTCCCCGGCACCGACCTGCGCATAGCAGCCGGTGACCACCACCCGGGCCGAAGGATTACGGCGAACCGCCCGCCGGATCGCCTGTCGCGAGTCGGCGTCCGCTTCATTCGTGACGCTACAGGTATTGATGATAAACAGATCGGCCGCCTCGTCGGGACCAACCGCCGTGTAGCCATCCCGTCCCAGCAACTCCTGGAGCGCATCGCTCTCGTACTGATTCTGCCGGCACCCCAACGTCTTAATCGCGACGCGCATACGTGCTTTCCAGCTCCATAAGCCGCCCATCGAGGACCGGGAGGTTCAGGACGTCCTCTCCATTGTAGGTCAGGAGCGCCCGCAATGCGTCCTCATCAGCGTCATCCTCATATCGAGACCACAAGCGCATCGCTTCCATGCCATCGATTCCCTTCGAACGCCGCGGGATACCGAGCTGTTCCTCCACCCGCTTCAGACCGCCGAACAGGCCATGCCGCCAGCACGCATACATCAGATCGTTGGATTGGAACGCCGCGCGCAGGTCAAGGCCCAGTCGACGGCGGATCACCGGAAGATCGAAGCGGCTGCCGTTATAGGTACAGATCGTCTCTACACCTTCGAGCGCCTGCCAGACCGTCACATCGCTGATTTGTGGGTCAACCAACTGGATCAGGCCGCGGTCGGTCGCGTACAGGCCTACCACTGTAATGGCGCCTTCGAACGAGGTTTCGATATCCAGGTAGGCCTTCATCGGTACATCAGCTTATCACAGGTCGATGAAATTTCAATTCAAAAGCATCAGGCGGAGCGGTTTCGGTAGCGCGCCCTCTACGCCTGTGGTATGGTGAACTCCGCTATCAGCTTGCAACTAAAAAGAGGGATGTGACTAATCATCGACAGATGCCAAGCGAGCGGTCGAATGCGACAAGCGGTTTTTCCAACTTCGCTGACCGCTGACGGCTGAACGCTGCGGAGCACACATGCGTATCGGAATCATTGGACTGCCAGCCTCAGGCAAGAGCACCGTCTACCGGCTGCTGACTCACGGCCAGCCAAGCCACCAGGTCGGCCAGTTGGGAGAGGCCTCAATCGCTGTCGTCAAGGCCCCCGATCCGCGCCTTGAACGACTGGCGCTCATGTTCCAGCCCAAAAAGGTCACACCG
>JAHFDH010000057.1 GCA_023249055.1 Candidatus Methylomirabilota bacterium | reverse complement strand
AGATAATCGTCTGTCCCGATCAAAAATGCTTCGGTCCTGGTCGCGCTCTCCCCCATGGCGGTCAGCATAAGGACCGGAATGAAGGCGGTCTTGACGTTTTCCCGAAGGCGGCGGCAGACCTCGAGCCCGTCCATCTGAGGCATCATCAGATCCAGAATCACCAGACTTGGCTGCTCGACCTCGACCGTTTTCAGCGCCTCCATGCCGTTGCGAGCCGTCAGGATCTCGGCCGGAAAGGGAAGCTGCCGGAGTGCGATGGCCACGATCCGCCTCACGTCCTCCTCATCATCCACCACGAGGATCTTCATCCGTTGTTCGACCGGGGTTGCCGCCGGCCGACTCTCGGCGGGGGATGGCGCGACCGTAGGCGCGATGTCCGTTCGTTCGACCGGGCTTTCGACAGGCGTCGAACAGAAGGGGCAGGCTTTCCACTCGGGCAGCAGGTCCTGACGGCACGATGGGCATCGCGGCTTCAACACTGCCTGGCAGGCGGGGCAGACGGCGAAGTCGGCCTCGATCTTCCCGCCGCAGCTTCCGCAACGGCTCTGGACACCTTCGTCTCCCAGGATCGCCCGAAGGACCTCATCCGGGCTGGTCAGTCCCACGCGGATCTTGGCGGCCGCCGACTCGATCAGGCTCACGAATCCCTTGGCGTTGGCCTCCCGCCGCAAACTCCCATCCGAGGCCCGCTGGGTAATCAACTCGCGCATCGCGGCATCGATAGGCAGAAACTCGAATACGCCGATCCGCCCAAGAAAGCCGGTTCCCTGGCACGCGGGACAGCCTTTCCCCCGGAATACGGCGGCGGGACCATCATCCGCCAGCCGCAGCCGTTTCACCACGTCGTCCGGGGGCTGGTACGCCTCTCGGCAGTGGGAGCACAGACGCCGCATCAGCCGCTGGGCGATGATGAGCGAGATGGACGAGGCGGCCAGGAACGGCTCAATCCCAAGGTCCAGCAGGCGCACGATGGCCGAGATAGTGTCGTTGGTGTGCAGGGTGCTGAATACCAGATGGCCGGTCAGTGAGGCCTGGAACGCGATCTCGGCGGTCTCGTGATCCCGGATCTCCCCCACCATGATGACGTCCGGGTCCTGGCGCAGGACGGAACGGAGAGTCGAGGCAAAACTCAGCCCCGCCCGCTCGTTCACCTGGACCTGGTTGATCCCTTGAATCTGAAACTCGATCGGGTCCTCGATGCTCACGATATTGATCCCGGGCGACTTGAGGTGAGAGAGCGCGGCATACAGCGTCGAGGTCTTGCCGCTTCCGGTCGGACCGGTCACCAGGATCGCTCCCTGGGGCTGCGCCAGGACCGCTTCAAGGAGTCGGCGCTGCGCGGGCTCCAGTCCCACGCGGTCCAGACTCAGCAGATCCCGGACCGGATCGAGCAATCGAAGGACGACCTTCTCTCCGCAATGGGTCGGCAGGGTGGAGACCCGCAGGTCCAGCGTACGCTCGCCGTATCTGACCTTGATCCGTCCGTCCTGGGGAAGGCGGCGCTCCGCAATGTCAAGCCCGCTCACAATCTTCAGCCGGGAGACCACTCCGGCGTGAATCCACTTGGGCATGGCCAGTGTGTCCCGCAAGATCCCGTCCACCCGATTCCGGACGCTGACCTCGCCGATGCCGGGCTCGATATGAATATCGCTGGCACGCGCCTTGATCGCCTGGCTGATCAGTAGATTCACCATCTTGATAACCGGTTCCGTCTGGCTTTTCTTGAGGTCCAGGACTCCGGCATCTTCCGGCGACTCGGTCGATGACAGCATCGCAACATCTCCCCCGTTCCCTAGGTTGCGGACCAGGGGACCCAACGCCTCCTCAAAGGTGTAGCAGCGGGCGATCGCGTCTTTCACCTCCGTCGGCGTCGAAATCGCGGACCGGACCCGAAGCGACGCGCGGAACTCGACATCCTTGATCGCCTCCAGGTTCAGCGGATCGGCCATCACCAGGAGCAGCACCTTGTCCTCTACCGAAACGGGACAGACCGTGTACCGCTCGGCTGTGGCGCGAGGGACCAGTTCGAGGGCCTTCTGCTCGACGACAACCGACGCCAGCCGGACGTGGGGGATCTTCAGTTGCGTCGCCAACGCCTGAGCGATCTGCTCTTCCGTCGCCAATCCCTGGCTCAACAGCAGTTGCCCCAGCGGCTGCCGAATCTGCGCCTGCAACTTCAGGATCTGTTCGAGTTGCTCCCGTTGAATGGCCTTGGCTTCAATCAGGATCTCACCAAGCTTTTTTCTCATATGGGTATCCGCTTACACGTGTCACGTGTCGGCTCTCGCCGGTTCCATTGTTAAGTGCCCGCCTCGTCCCTGGTCGCTTGATCGAGATCGATCTCGCGCAGACCGGGGACCACCTCGCGAGGCGTGTACCGCGCCACCGCGCGCATCTGCCGGACGACCTTGGTGATCGTCTCGATAGCCGCCTCGATGTTCGCGACGGCCTTGGCCTTGCCCTCTGCCGTCGCCTCGTTGCGGGCGAGCCGCTCCACGCTCAGACTGATGATGTTCAGAGGATTCAGAATTCTGTCGCTCGCAGTCACCGCCAGCTCCCGAATGGCGGCAACTTGAAACGCCTCGCGGGCCTGAGCGCGCAGCCGCCTGACCTCCAAGGCCCGGGCAACTGCGACCTCCAGCACGGTCAGGTCCGGGAGCGGCTTGAGCAGATAGTCAAAGGCCGCCCCCCGGCGCATCGCCGCAATGACGTTCTCCAACGACGCATGCCCGGTCAGGACGATGACCGGGAGACCGGGGTCCAGACTGCGCAGCTTCTCAAGCAACTCCAGCCCGCCCAGACGAGGCATGGCCATATCGGTGATAACGACATCCGGAATCTCGTCCTCCGCCGCCGCCGCCGCCTCCTCGCCATCCCCTGCTTCCCGCACAGTATATCCCAGCCGCTTGAGATGGCGCGACAGCAATCTTCGGATCTCCGGTTCGTCATCGACCAGCAGAACGCGCGCACCGCTCATATCCAATCCCCCCCATGATCGTCCGGGTGGCTGAACGGCAGGATGATTGTAAAGCGGGCGCCCCGACCATCGGCCACCGGGCTTTCCATCGTCAGCTCCCCCCCATGTTTCTCGATGATACCATGACAGATGCTCAGACCGAGCCCTGTTCCTTTACCGACCTCTTTTGTCGTAAAAAAAGGATCGAAGATCCTGGTTCTGATCTCATCCGGAATGCCCGGACCGGTATCGGTGACACTGAGCCCCACCCGGTTGTCTTGAACCGGCTCGGTACGAATGGTGATGGTTCCTGCGCCCGCCGGCTCCATGGCGTCTCTGGCGTTGGTGATCAGGTTCAAGAACACCTGTTCGATCTGGAGCGGATCGGCCCAGACCGGCGGAAGCGCAGGGTCCAGCTTCTGGACCACAGTGATGTGTTTGGTCTGGAGCTGCTGCCCGAGAAAGGCCAGCGCGCCCTGTACCACCTTGTTCAGGTGTGTGGCCTCTCG
This sequence comes from Candidatus Methylomirabilota bacterium, assembly GCA_023249055.1. Taxonomy (GTDB): domain Bacteria; phylum Methylomirabilota; class Methylomirabilia; order Methylomirabilales; family Methylomirabilaceae; genus Methylomirabilis. The sequence continues at coordinate 8,334 of JAHFDH010000057.1, read as the reverse complement.
CCGCCCTTTCGATTCGCGCGAGAAGTCGCGCAGGTGGTTGATGATCGCCGCCATGCGGTCCGTCTGCGCCTCGATCCGCCACAGATCGTCGCGAATCTCCTCGTCTGTCACCGCCTGGTCCCGGAGCAGCTCCTGGGCGTAGCCCCGGATGATCATCAGCGGCTGGTTCAGTTCGTGGGCCACCCCGGCCGCCAGCGTTCCGACCGCCGCCAACTTCCCGGACTGGACAAGCTGAGCCTGCGTCTGCTTGAGCGCCTTGGTCCGCTCCTCCACCTGCTGTTCCATCTCGCTATGCAGCCGGGCGTTTTCGATAGCGATGGCCAACTGCTCCCCAAGCGGGACGAGCAGTTCAAGATCTCCCTCGGTGTAGCGGCCGGGCGCAACATCGTCTAAAAAGAGGACGCCGATGACCTCCCCTTTCACGATCAACGGGAGGCGAACAGTGGAGCGAATCCCTTCTTTCAGCAGGGCGCCGTCTTCGACAAACCGTCGAGTTTTCGCAAGATCCCGTTCAAAATGAGGAAGCCTATTGGACATCACCCACTCGACACCGGACTCTCTCCCGTTCGACCAGACCATCCCGATCGGCGCCTCGTCCAGTCGATTGCCGACAAGTTGAAAGAGTTTAAATCGTCTGCCTGAGTCCTCGACAATCACGATCCCCATCCGAGTGTACGAAACCAACCGCTTCAACTCCCCGGCGAAGGTCTCATAGACCGCACCAATATCGAGGGAGGCGCTGACAATCTTGGTCAGGCGATTGACGGCCGCGATCCGTTCGGCGCGCTGGCGCGCCGCGCCAAAGAGCGCGGCGTTTTCGATGGCCGACTGTTCCAGCCGCTGCGCCATCGCGTTAAACGCGGACGCCGCCTCTCCAAGCTCTCCCCCGCTACCCGCCTCCACCCGTTGGGAAAGGTCGCCCTCAGCCAGCCGACGACTCCCCTGCGCGATGGCCCGGATGGGCCTGCTCAGCCAGTTCGCCAACGGAAAACCCAGGCTCATCGCCCCCAACCCGCTCACGATAAGCGTAACGAACGTCACGACGATCACCTGCCGGCTTACATCGGACACCTGTCGCATGGCGGCATCGATTTCACGTACGTGGATCTCCATCAGCCGATGTAACGTCATATCAATGTGATCGTGTACCTGATTCAGCAAGTCGACCCTGGCAGTCGTCTTACGAGCGGTTGGGAAGGGCGACGCAGCCGCAATCTCCCGTCCGAGCGCCTCCATGCGAGACACAGGGCCCCTCAGCGCGTCGACCAATCGTCGCTCATCGGCGCCCTCAAACGGCAGTGTTTGCAGCGCCCTGAAGGCCTCATGCAGATGCGTCAGGTGCCCTTTGACCTGCAGTCGCGCGCGCCGACCTTCGCCGGCTGCATATTCTTCAACAGCCAGCATCAGCCCATCGGCTGCCGCCATCACGTCGGATGCCCGCATCAGATCGACTGTCGCGTCCTCCTGGGTCCGCATGTAGGCATGCATAAGACTGCCGTAATGCAGGGCGGCAATGCCGGTGAACCCGAAAAAGGGGGCCAGCACCGCGATAAAGGCCAGGAGTACCCGCGTGCGGATACTCCAGTTTTTGATATGTAACATGATGACGTCGATGGGGCTACGATCGCCCGTCTGCTGCCACCGGCAGGTCGCCGCGCTCGACCAACTCAATAAACTGCAGCACCACGCCTGGATCGCGCCAGCCGCGCGCCATCTCATCGCGGAGGATATCGCACGCGGTCGCAAGCGGCAGAGCGGGCTTGTACGGTCGGGCCGTTGCCAGCGCATCGAAGATATCCGCAACTTGTAAGACCCGCGCCGTAATCGGGATCGCCTCGCCTGCGAGGCCGTCAGGATAACCGCTCCCGTCCCATCGTTCGTGGTGATGACGGATGATCGGCAGCACCCGCTGCAGTGACCGCAGCGGCAGGCAGATCCGCTCGCCGATCACCGGATGCTCGCGCATGATCGCCCACTCTGCCTCGCTGAGGGCCGCGGGTTTCAGGAGGATCGCATCCGGGATCCCGATCTTCCCCAGATCGTGCAGTGTTCCGCCCAGCTCAAGCGCCGTCAGCTCCGCCGCCGGCAGGCCGAGCTGCTTTCCCAGAGCGACCGAGTAGGCCGCCAGTTGCTCACAGTGGCCCTGGGTGTACGGATCCTTGGCCTCGACAGTTCGGCCCAGCGCCAGCAGCATGGCCTCGGCGTGCTCCAGTTCGTCGGTAAAGGCCTTCAGTTGAATCAGCGAGCGGATGCGGGCCTTCAACTCTGCCCGGCTGAACGGCTTCGTAATAAAGTCGTCAGCTCCCGCCTCGATCCCTCGAATCCTGGCGTCTTCCGCCCCCAGGGCCGTGAGCATGACAATCGGCACCAGGCGGGTCGCCGCCTGCGTCTTCAGGCGGCGACAGACGGCGTAGCCATCCAACTTCGGCATCATGACGTCCAGGAGGATCACGTCCGGGGGCAGAGCGGCCACTTTATCCAGGGCCTCCAGGCCATTGGCGGCTGCAACGACCTCATACCCCTCGACCTGCATCAGGGCCGTCACCAGTTCGACGTTCTGCGCGTTATCGTCTACGACAAGCAGTCGTGGCGGCTTGGAGAACACCTGCGGCATCCGCATATCCATATCTCACCTCTGGAAGAGGACACGTTCCACACATTACTCTCTTGTGCTGTATAACAATCATACCAGCTCGATATAGCCGGTTCAACACTCAATATAGTGATTTACAACCTGAATTGTCTTGCGTGCTGCGATGTGCTGGAGACCGTCACGTCTTGGGGGCTATGTAGATGTGATGAGGGGAAGCCGAACCGTGAAGGTGCTCCCTCGGTCTTCGCCCTCCGAAGCGGCAGAAATCTCTCCTCCGTGGAGTTCGACGAGTTTCTTCGTCAGGGCGAGGCCAAGACCGGTCCCCTCGGCACGCTGAGCGATCGCTGTGTCGAGGCGGACGAACTCCTGGAAGAGTCTGGACAAATCGTCCGGCTTAATCCCGATCCCGGTGTCGGTCACGGCAATTTCCACGAACTCGGCGCCTCCTGCTTCCTGGCGCCCGCTTCCTGCCGCCTCGCGCCCGGCGCGTCGCGCGGTGACTGTGACTCGGCCGCCTTCGGGGGTGAACTTGACGGCGTTGGAGAGGAGGTTGTAGAGGATCTGCGTGAAGCGGAGGGGATCGGCGGTGAGCGGCGGCAGCGCGGCATCCACGGTAAGGTAGAGCGCGAGCCCTTTTACCTCAGCCTGGGGGCGCATGATGTGGAGGGCGGCTTCGAGTGTCTCGGCGAGGGTGAGGGTTTCGTACCGGAGATCGAGCTTGCCCGCCTCGACTTTGGACAGGTCCAGGAGGTCGCCGATCAGGGCGAGGAGGTGCTTACCGCTGGCGTGGATGTTGTGCGCGTAGCGGGCCTGCTTCTCACTGAGTGCGCCGAAGGTCGGGTCTTGCAGGAGCTCGGCGAAGCCGAGAACCGAGTTCAGAGGGGTCCGGAGCTCGTGGGACATGTGGGCCAGGAACTCGGACTTGTGGCGGGAGGCCGCTTCGAGCCGCTCGTTGGCCTCCTTGAGCTGGGCGGTGCGTTCGATGACCCGCTGATCGAGCTCTGTGTTCAGCTTCTGAATCTCCTCCTCCGCCCGCTTGCGCTCGGTGACGTCGCGGATTGCGGCCAGGATTACGAGGTCATTCTCGATCTGCTGGTAACTGAGGCTGATGTCAACAGAAAACTCAGTTCCATCCTTTCGTACCCCATAGAGGCCCATGCAACTCCCCATGGGCCGAAAGCGAGGAGACGCGCAGTAGCCTGCGCGGTGCTCCACATGTCCAACGCGAAATTGTTCTGGCAGCAGCATCTCGATGGGCGTTCCGAGCAACTCCGCCCGCGTGTAGCCGAAAAGGCTCTCTGCCTGCGCATTCACGAAGAGGATCGCTCCAGTCCTGTTGATGAGCACGAGGGCGTCTGGCGCAGACTCGAGGAATTCTCGATAGTTGGCTTCGCTGAAGGAAACGATGAGATGATTGGTGGATGGCGTACTCACTGGTTGTTTCCCTCCTGACTCATCGGGTCGTCTTCCACGATCAGGATCGTCTTGTATGCCATGCTGTCCTCCGGTCGCTCAGCCTATTGGGGGGAGACTGAGGGGAAGCCGAACCGTGAAGGTGCTGCCGCGCCCTTCGCCCTCCGAGGCGGCAGCGATCGTGCCGCCGTGCAGTTCCACGAGCCGCTTCGTTAAGGCCAGGCCGAGCCCGGTCCCGGTAGCTCGCTGCACAGCCGACGTATTCGTCTCGAGGCGGACGAACTCCTGAAAGAGCCTAGACAGGTCGTCCGGCTTAATCCCGATCCCGGTGTCGGCCACGACGATCTCTACAAGATCTTCAGGGTGGAGCGATTGGGGATCGACGCTCAACGCTTCACGATCCACGCTTGACACCCGCCGGACGGCGACCGTGATCCGGCCGCCATCCGGCGTGAATTTGACGGCATTCGAGAGCAGATTCAACAGGATCTGCTTGAAGCGGACGGGATCGGCGGTCAGGGTGGGTGGCGCCTCGTCGACCTGGAGATCGAGGTCCAGATATTGTCGGTCGGCCTGAGGCCTGATTTCCGTCACGGCGGCGTGTACGGCCTCCCGGCATTCGAAGGGCTCAGGTCGGAACACGATCTTGCCCGCTTCGATCTTCGCAAGGTCCAGCAGGTCATTGATCAGCGACAGCAGGTGCCGCCCGCTGCTGAGGACATTTTGCGCATACCGGGCTTGTTTCTCCGTCAAGGGGCCGAAGGTCTGATCCCCAAGGATCTCGGAAAAGCCGATGATTGAGTTGAGCGGCGTCCGGAATTCATGCGACATGTTGGACAGAAACTCCGACTTGTAACGGGACGCGGCCTCGAGCTGCCGGTTCGATGATTCCAACTCTTGGGTGCGTTCCTGGACCCGATCCTCTAGCTCTCGGGTATGGCGTGTCACCTCGGCGTAGAGGCGGGAATTCTGGAGGAAGAGGGCGAGCTGTTCAGTGACCAGCGAAAGCAGATCCACGTGCTCCTCCGAAAAGGCGCCAGGGCGCCGACTGTCCACCACAAGGACCCCTAGCGCCTCCCCCCCAATCAGCAAGGGAAGTAGAAGGGTAGAGCGGACTCCCTCCTCCCGGGCGACGAACGCCTCATCGGCAAAGGCTTGTTCCTTCGCCAGATCCCGGACGAGACGGTAAGTTCTATGGACCATCACCCACTCAATGGCAGTATTCGCCCGCTGGGGCCACATGCACCCCTGGCAGTTGCTCATGCCTGGGTTGGCGATCGCCATGACCGCGACCAGCGACTCCCCCTTCGGCACTACCACGCAGATCCGATCATACGGGACAAGGATCTTGACCGCTGCCGCGAAAGCGGGGTAGACCTCCTCATGCTGGAGGGACCGCTCCAGGATCGTACCGAGTTGGTAGACCGCCTTATGGATCTCCTCCGCCCGCTTCTGTGTTGTGATGTCTTGTTTGATGGCAATGAAGTGACTGATCTCCCCTCGCTCGTCCCGGACCGGGGCGATGGTCTGGTCCTCGGTGTAGAGGCTCCCGTCCTTGCGGCGGTTGATGGTCTCCCCATGCCATACCTGCCCGGCGAGGATCGTTTCCCAGAGCTGCCGGTAGAACGCCTGATCGTGTTTGCCCGACTTGAGGATACGCGGGTTCTGGCCGATGGCCTCCTCCGCGCTGTAGCCGGTGAGCCGCGTGTAGGCCGGATTGACCCAGACAATGGTCCCCTCCCGGTCGGCGATGACGATGCCGTTCGCCGCCGCTTCCAGCGCCGCGGCCAGCAGGCGGATTCGCTCATCCGCCTGCTGGCATTCAGCAATTTCGGCTCGCAATGCCTCATTGACTACCGCCAATGCTTCGGTGCGCTCGTGGACTCGCTGCTCCAACTCGTCGTGGGCTTGTTGCAACGTCTCCCGAGCGCGTTTCCGCTCGGCAACCTCACGACCAGAGATCACCGTCAGAAGTCCCAGACCAGAAAGAACAAAGGCGACCGCTGTGTTGAGGGCCATAGGGATTGTTGTGCCGCCATAGAGTAACGGTGATCCATACACGTATCCAAGAGCAAATGCTGAACCGATAAACAACGTGATGATAGCAAACGCTGCGGCCCATGGTTGTCTGGTGCGTTCCGCTGAAGATGCAAGCATAAGCAGCGCCGTGGCTGCGCAGACGAAATTAAGGGCTGAAAAAAAGCCCATACGCCCAATAGGGAACAGTGGCGTCTCCGGCGCAACCCATCGGTTCTCCGTGGGAAAATGGAAGATCCAATTATCCACATTGAATTGAAACGGCGTGGTGAATTCAAGGAATCTCAGGAAGGCAACTGTGATCACGAGGGAGGCGGCCAGTCTTGCAGACCAATCGCTCCACCGTCGTTCGCGTTCCAGACTTACGAGCCCGGACCCGACCAGAACAAATAAAAGGGCCGTATTCGGGGCCATCGGGATATAGTCTGCGTGAATGGCGGTAAGCTCGCGCGACCCGAGGAACCAGCCGGCGATCACGATCGCCCCAATTGCAGCGACCGCAAGCCCACACCCTGTTGTGATTCTTTTGTAGTCAGGACGGTTCATGCTGAGATGCTCCAGTGCAGGATGACCGCCAACCTCATCCACTGGAGGCCCGTCGCAGGGGCGTAGCCACTCGACTCACCATAGGCCCCTCCGTGCAAGCACGATAGATCGCCTCTCATTTTGTGAGGCTAACACTTGTAAAAAATTATACTATACACTGCTTAACGATGTCACACTATTTTGCTTAATATTATATTGCGTGACGAAATGAGTAGTTAAAGGCTTAGAAGAGCTTAGCGAATTGGAAGGATCGTATAATGTGGAGGAAGAGTATGCGGTAGGAGATCCTCTTACAGTTGACCCTCGGAACCCATAATGAGGACGCGGTAGCCCAGCGACGCCAGCCGCTCCGCGGCTGTCTTGGCCTCGACGCGGGAAACGAACTGTCCGACACGGACCCGGTAGTAGACCTCTCCATCGATCGCAGCCTTCACCAGGTAAACGCCCGACACCTTCTGTTCCAGCTCCGTCTTCAGCGCGAGCGCGTTCGACTCCGCGACAAATGAGGCCACCTGCACCGAGTAGCGAGCCGGGCCCGGAGCCGGCTGCGGCGGTTGAGTCAGCCGAACCCTGACCGGCGCCACACCGGGCCCGACTACTCCGAGCAACTGGGCTGAGGCATACGACAGGTCGATGATCCGTCCGTCAATGAACGGCCCGCGATCGTTGACCCGAACGGTGAGGGAACGGCCGTTGGTGAGATTGATCACCTCAACCCAACTACCAAGCGGGATCTCGCGGTGCGCCGCCGTGAGCTGATACATATCGTAGACCTCGCCGCTGCTGGTGCGGCGGCCATGGTACGGGTGGCCGTACCAGGACGCCAGCCCCTTCTCGCCAGACGGGTCCTCCCAGGCGCGCGGCCCTTGGCTGATGGACGCACACGAGGTCAGGAATACGAGCAACAGCAGCGGGAGCGCAAGGATCACGGGTCGGCGGGTTATAGTCACTGGTTCACCTCCTGATCAGTTCCGGAAAGAGATCCCCGAGATACGACGCGAGGATTCGCTGGAGGACCGGGCTGCGCCATAGAGTATTTCCGCTCATACCGGATACGTGAGCGATTTCCCCTAAGACCGGGATCGGCAAAAGGCGTCGGAGAGCCGAAAGGTTAGTGGTTCGGGCAGGCGATCGCTCGGCCGTCGCCCGGTTCACGATGGCGCCGGCCACCGGGACGCGCGCAGTCAGCGCGGCCTCAACCGTCAATCTGGCATGGTTCAGCGCGCCAAGCCTGGACCCGATCACGACGAGCACAGGCAATCGCAGCCGGGCTGCAAGGTCAAGGTATGACAGCTTTTCGGTGATGGGCACCAACAGACCGCCGGCGCCCTCAACCAGCATGATGGTATGTCGATCGGCGAGACGACCGAATCGCTCCACCAGCCGCTCGACATCGATGCGTCGTCGTGATCGCTCAGCCGCAACCATAGGGGCCAGCGGCTCACGAAAGCGGTAGGGGTTGATCAGATCGAGGGCGTCCCGCGAGCCTGCCGCCTCGCGCAGCGCCAAGGCATCGGGCGGTTGTAGCCGGCCATTTCGTGTGGGGCAGCCGGTCTCGACCGGCTTCATCACCCCGACATCGATCCCCTGGGCTCGCAGGGCATACGCAAGCCCGGCCGTGATTACCGTCTTCCCCACGCCGGTATCGGTTCCGGTCACGAACAGGCCTGTGCGTCTCACGGCTTTCATTGGCTCGAAAATCCCCCCTCACCCGGTCGGCCACCCTCTCCCATCGTACGGGCGGG
>JAHFDH010000182.1 GCA_023249055.1 Candidatus Methylomirabilota bacterium | reverse complement strand
GATCCCGCCGGATTCCGACCCCTCAGATCAACACCCTCATCGGTGAGGCCGTTCGTAGGCATCCCCCACCCTCGAAGGGGAAGCGGCCCGTCCGATTCCACTACGCCACGCAGGCCGCTGGACCACCCCCGACCTTTCTGCTCTTTGTGAGCGACCCTCGCGGTGTGCTGGTTCCGTACCGACGCTATCTGATCAATCAACTCAGAGAGGCGTATGGGTTTGTCGGGACACCTATCCGTTTGGTCCTAAAAGGAAAGCGGACGTAACCGTCGGAATTGCCACAAACCACCGACCTGTGAGGTTCTTGACGCCCTGGCATGCTGCTCTCCCCATCCTCACTTCTGACCGGTGTTGCGCGTGTTGGGCCGGAAGGAGATGGATAAGAGGCGGCCAGGAAGGAGGTCAGGTATCTTGCGATGGACCAACTTGCTTCGAGTGTCCTAACGGTTCGGTAACAGCCACCTTACAACGCGGGGGAGAGAAGCGAGTGAGGTCCCAATTTGATATAGATCATGGGCATTTTTGATTTCAATCATAGAAACTTATTGATGTTTGTAATAGCCTACAACATGGCTCTGTTTGCCTGTTTATCGGCTGCGACCGGACGCTTGCAGAGGAGAACTATTGCTTGACAGTTGTCTGCCGTCCATGCTAGCTTGCGCGCATCTGGCAGCGGAGAACTCTGATCACTGCTTTGTAGGGTGGGCGGGCTCTAAAGCCCCACGGCCTTATACCGAATGCGCCGGGTGTGTGGTTGGCATACCTCGGGGCGACCCAGTGCCGCACAAACCATGGTGGAGGTCACTGCTTCAGCCGCCTCTCCACCGATTTCAAGCCTCATGTTCCCCATAGATATCGTGTCTCAAGACAAGGCGCTATAGAACGCGTAGCCGCCATTCCTTGCCAGTGATGGCTGCCAAGGCGGCGGAACACCGGTCATGGAGGGAGGTCGATCATGAAGGGTTTTGAGAAGCTTCAGCCACCAAAAGAGGGCCATCCGATCACCTTGAAAGGCGGACAGTTGATCGTCCCCGATCATCCGATCATCCCCTTCATCGAGGGTGACGGCACTGGCCGGGACATCTGGCGCGCGTCGGTACGCGTGTTCGACGCGGCGGTGAAAAAGGCGTATGGCGGCAAGCGGCGTATCGTCTGGTTCGAGGTCTATGCCGGGGAAAAGGCGTTCAATACTTTCAATAACTGGCTGCCAGACGACACAGTCGAGGCCTTCCGCACCTACCTGGTCGGCATTAAGGGACCGCTCACGACACCTGTGGGGGGCGGCATTCGAAGTCTGAACGTCGCGCTTCGCCAGATGCTGGATCTCTACGTCTGCCTCAGGCCAGTCCGCTATTTTCGCGGCGTGCCGAGCCCTGTGAAACACCCCGAGCTGGTCGATATGGTGATCTTCAGGGAGAACACAGAAGACATCTATGCTGGCATCGAGTGGGAAGCGGAATCGCCTGAGGCCAGGAAGATCATCGCTTTTCTTCAGACCGAGATGGGCGTGAAGAAGATCCGGTTTCCGAAGACCTCGGCAATCGGGATCAAGCCTATCAGCCGAGAAGGAACTGAGCGCCTCGTTGATGCGGCGATTCAGTACGCCCTCCTCCACAAGCGGAAGTCCGTCAATATGGTGCACAAGGGTAACATCATGAAGTTCACGGAAGGGGCCTTCCGGGATTGGGGCTATGCGCTGGCCGCCAGCAAGTACAGGAACGAGACAGTCAGCATTCGGGAAAGCTGGATCCTGGACAACAAAGAGAAGAATGCCAATCTCACGGTTGAAGAGAACGCCCGGGCGATCGAACCCGGCTACAAAGATATGACACCCGACCAGCAGGCAACGGTCCGCAAGGAAGTGGAAGCGGGCCTCGCGCTATGGCCGACGCACGGTGATGGCAAATGGAAGCGCAAGCTGATGATCAAGGATTCGATCGCCGACGTCACGCTGCAGCAGACCATTACGCGGGCTGATGAGTTCGATGTCATCGCGACACCGAACCTCAACGGTGACTATCTTTCCGACGCACTCGCTGCCCAGATTGGTGGGATCGGGATTGCTCCAGGGGGAAATATCAATTATCTCACCGGTCACGCGATCTTCGAAGCGACGCACGGCACTGCCCCCAAGTACGCCGATCTAGACAAGGTGAATCCCGGCTCGGTCATCCTCTCCGGCGACATGATGCTGCGGCACATGGGATGGCATGAAGCAGCGGACCTGGTCGTCCAGGGGCTTGAGCGGACGATTGCCCAGAGGCGGGTGACCTACGACTTCGCCCGGCTGCTGCGTGCGGAAGGGGCAACCGACGTCAAGGAGCTCAAGTGCTCGGAGTTCGCCACCGCTGTTATCGAGAATATGGGCTAGCCCTAGGAAGAGCGGTTCATAGTTCATAGTTCACAGTTCACAGAAATGCCAATGGATTTTTCTGTCTATGAACTCTGAACGCTTTTCGGCTACTCTGAACCATAGGAGGCAATGATGCGACCGAAGGTGACGGTGGTGGGCGGCGCTGGTAACGTCGGGGCCACGGTCGGCCAGTATCTTGTCACGAAGGAGTTGGCCGACGTGGTGCTCATTGACATCCTGGAAAGCGTGCAGCACGGGAAGGGGCTGGACCTGCTGCAGGCAGGGCCAATCCTGGGCTATGACTGCCGGATCTGTGGCACGAAGGACTACAAAGAGACCGCCGGTTCTGACATCGTTGTCGTCACCGCAGGGATTCCCAGAAAACCCGGAATGAGTCGCGATGACCTGCTTAACACGAACGCCAAGATCGTCGGCGGGGTCATCGATCAGATCGTTGGCCACTCGCCGAACTGCATTCTCATCATCGTCAGTAACCCGCTCGATGTCATGACCCAGTTGGCGTTTAAGCGAAGCGGCTTTCCTCGGGAGCGGGTCATCGGGATGGCCGGCGTCCTCGACTCGGCCCGTTTCCGGGCCTTCATCGCGCAGGAGCTTCGGGTATCAGTGGAAAACGTGAACGCGTTTGTCCTTGGCGGACACGGCGACACGATGGTTCCACTTCCTCGATTCTCGACCGTCGCCGGGATTCCGATTACCGAGCTTCTGCCGCCGGATCGGGTCGAGGCCCTGGTGAAGCGAACAGCCGGTGGCGGGGGAGAGATCGTTGCCCTGCTGGGTACGGGCAGCGCGTATTACGCACCGGCCGCTTCAGTCATGGAGATGGTGGAAGCGATTGTGAAGGATAAGAA
>JAHFDH010000056.1 GCA_023249055.1 Candidatus Methylomirabilota bacterium | reverse complement strand
GCCCGACTGCGGTCGATTCCGGCCCACACACGAGCTGACGCAGAGGCGTGCCTATTCCGCGAGGAGCTGCGCCCCGAGCAACTCGATGCGCCAGCGCCGCAGGCCCTCGATGGCAGTCAATTCCTCGATCGTGCGCGGAGCCAGTTCGGCCAGCTTGTCAATGAGTCGCTGCGGCAAAACCAGCGGTGGGTCGAGTCCCAGGCGGGCCGCTTCGCGGGTGCGTAGTGCCTTGAGCGCCTCGACGCGCCTCCGAACCGCGGGCGGCACGACCGGGCGGGGCGTGGTCCGCCAACGCGGGAGATCGGCGTCCGGCAGCGCGAGCGCATGTGCAACGACATCGAGCAGGACCGCAGCCTCACGAAGCAACCGCGTCGCCTCTGGAGCGCCAGCCAGGTCCTCTCGCGTGCGCGGCGGCGAGGCAGCGAGGGCGAGCAGGGTCGTGTTCTGCACGATCTTGAAGGGCGGACGGTCGGTCTCGTTGGCCCTGGCCTCGCGCCAGGCGTGCACGTCGCGCAAGACCGCGAGCCCTCGTGGTGACAGGTCGCTGGCGCCCTTGATGCGCCGGTACGCGTCGGGCTCGTACCGACGCTGCGCTGCGGGCAAGGCGGCCACGGCGTCGCACTCTTCACGGGCCCAGGTGAGTCGTCCCAGCTCCATGAGACGCGTGCCCAGCCGCTCGCCGAGCTCAACCAGGTGCTCGACGTCGGCGAGCGCGTAGGCTTCCTGCTGGGGCGTGAGGGGGCGGCGCGACCAGTCGTCTTTCTGGCCACCTTTCGAGATGTGCACGCCGAACTCGGCGCCAAGGACGGCCTGCAATCCGACCTCCGTGAAGCCGAGAAAGCGCGACGCGAGCATGGTGTCAAAAAGACCGGCGAACGCGAAACCGAAATCACGCCTCAGTGTCGTGACGTCATAGTCGGCACCATGCAGGATCTTCACCACGCCCGGATCCGCGAGCACGGGACCAAGGGGCGAAAGGTCGCGCAAGGCCATGGGATCGATGAGCTGCGCCGGACTGCCCTTTGGCGCGACCTGGATGAGACAGACCTTTTCGCGGTGATGGTAGAGGCTATCGGACTCGGTGTCGATCGCGAGGGCGCGGCAGCCCGTCAGCGAGCCCACGAATGCCGCGAGTTCATCCTCTGTGCGGATCCAGGCGCTCACGTCAGCACACGAGCCACTCGAGTACGCGGTGCGTCCGCGACAGGACGGCGGCGCCGGCCGCGATACGGAGGCTGATGTCGATAACCAATTGATTGTACGCTATTACCGGTTGAATGTGATGGTGCGCCCGGGCAGATTTGAACTGCCGGCCTTTTGCTCCGCAGGCAAACGCTCTATCCGGGCTGAGCTACGGGCGCAGGGTCCTTGCAGAAAGAACGGGCAGACTGTAGCATGACAGTCGTGGACGGTCAAGCCGTTCAGAGCCGATGTTCGTCCACAGCCTTGGCCAGGTCGCGCAGCGCGGGTGAGACCTGGACGGGGTAATCCGGCCCCTTTTCAAGCGTCCGCAACCCGTCCGGCAAACGCGCCAGTTGTGTGCGCGCGCGCTCACGAAGCGCCGCAAGGGACGCGGGAGTGTGAAGGCGCTTACCGGCGCGCATCACCGGTTGGATCAACGGCTCGCCTTCCTGCGGGTCGTCCTCCAGCGTCAGGATATCGCCACGCATACGGCCGTCGGGCCCATATCGGCGAAAGACCTGCTTGCAGCCCGGCCATGTCGCCTTCCCTTCAGAGCGCTTGCGGCGCGCCTTCCCACCGTATGCTTCCAGCTTGTAGGCGCAATCCAGGTAGGGGGCGTCGGCGGAGACATCCATCCGCGTCCCGATGCCAAAGCCGTCAATCGGGGCATGAGTGGCAACCAACTGCTGCACGATAGATTCGTCCAGGTTCCCGCTGGCAAAGATCGTCGTATCGGTCAACCCGCCCTCATCCAGGATCCGCCGCACCTTGCGGGCGTGATCCCCAAGATCGCCGCTATCCAGGCGTACGCCGTTGATAGGGATCCCCTTCTGTCGCAACCTGGTCGCCAGCGACACCACCTTCGCTGCGCCCGCCTCGGTGTCGTAGGTATCGATGAGAAACACAACATTGTCCGGATTAGCGTACGCAAAGCGCTCAAAGGCGGCCGCCTCATCCTCATGGGCCTGAATATAGGAGTGCGCCATCGTCCCGTAGATCGGTATCCCGAAGAGCGGCGCCGCCTGCACGGCCGACGTCCCCGAGAATCCCGCCAGGTAGCTGGCGCGTGCCGCGAGCAACCCCGCCTCCGCCCCGTGGGTCCGCCGCAGGCCGAAATCAACCAGCAGTTTCCCGGGGGCGACCAGCACCGACCGGGCTGCCTTCGAAGCGATCAGCGTCTGGAAGTGCAGCAGGTTGATCAGCCGTGTCTCCACAAGCTGGGCCTGCGGAAGCGGGGCAGTGATCCGCACGATCGGCTCGTCAGGGAAACACACCGTCCCTTCAGGCATTGCATGCACATCGCCGGTGAACCGCAGTTGTTCCAGGTAGTCCACGAGGCTCGGCCGGAACAGACCGCAGCCGCTCACCCACTCCAGTTCCTCGGACGTGAAGCGCAGATCCTGAAGGAAGCACAGCGCCTGCTCCAGCCCGGCCGCCAGCAGAAAATTGCGCGCCGGCGGCAGCTTGCGCACAAAGAACTCGAAGGTCGCCTGCTCTTCCATTCCATGCTCGACATACCCTTGCAGCATGGTGAGCTGATACAGATCGGTCAACAGCAGGCTCGTCGATGGAAGATTCATGCGGCCAGCATCTCCCATCGGATCGGCATGGCCCCTCCTCGAATCATCTCTGCCTCCGCGCGCTTCCCGTCACCGGGGCGCACATTGACGGCCCGAACGGCATCCTGTAAAAGGATGACCGTATACCCGGCCTTCAGGCCATCTTTCACAGTGTAGAGGACGCAGTAGTCGGTAGCCAGACCGCCGACAAAGAGACGCGCCACACCCTGTCCGCGCAGTCGCGCGTCAAGATCTGTTCCGTCAAATGCGGAGTAGGCGTCCTTCTCGGGCTGCGTGCCCTTAAGCGTGATGAGAGTACTGGAAGCGGGGAGGTCGAGGGCGGCGGCAAACGCCGCGCCGTCCGACCCGGCCACACAGTGGGGAGGCCATGGTCCGCCATACGGCTGAAAGGAGCAGTGATTCGGCGGATGCCAGTCTCGGGTCGCGAAAATCGGCAACTCTCGGCGCACAAAAGCGGCCAGATAGCGATTGAGCGCCGGAATCACGTCATCGCCGCGCGGCACCGCCAAGCTGCCCCCCGGAAGGAAATCGTTCTGAACGTCGACGACGACCAGAGCGTCACCCGGGCTCAGGACAAGTTGCTGAAGTCCCAGCGGGCACACCGAGTCACCTTACATTACATGTGTTGCGCCATCAGAGCGGCGGCCTCCTCAGGCGGAATCGGATTCACAAACAGCCGGGCGCCCCACCCGAACGCCGCCACAGGCGCGGTCTTCGGGATAATTTCGAGATGCCAGTGATAGTCGTGCGTATGCGGTTCGTCAAACGGACTACTGTGGAGGACGATCGTACACGATTGGTTGCCGAGAGCCTTCCCGAGCATCTGCATCAACCGCTTCACAAGGCCGGCCAGATCGACCAACGCTCTTTCGTCGATCTTCCCGAAATCGGAGGCGTGACGGATGGGCAGCACCCACGTCTCGAAAGGAAAACGGGAGGCAAAGGGCGCCAGCACAACGAAGTGCTCGGTCTCCGCCACCCTTCTCACGCGAGAGACCCGCTCATGGAGTATGATGTCACAGAAGGCGCAGCGCTCCTTTCTCGCGTAGAACTCCCGGCAGCCGCGCAGTTCCTCTTCAATCCCGTACGGGATGAACGGGAGCGCCAGCACGTGGGAATGGGGGTGGATGAGGATGCCGGCTGCGTCCGCGTGGTTCTTCACCACGATCAGCGATCGAAACCGTTCATCCAGGCGGAGATCCAGACTCCGCAGCCTGTAGGTGCGCAGGACCCGCTCCAACTGTTGCTCCGAAAATTCAGCCCATGTAGGGTGATGCTGCGGACTCTCAATGACGATCTCATGGGCCCCGACGGCGTTCATCACATCGAAAGGCCCCTCCGGCCTTCGATCGAAATCGCCCTCAATCCGACATAACGGTTGCAAATCAGGCGTGACTCGAACCCACCAGCCGGTCTGATTTCGCTGACGCGAGGGCTCGCCAAACGCAACGATCTCGGGCGGGGTCATCGACTCATTGCCCGGACAGAGCGGGCATGGACTGGAAAGCGGTGGAGGCGGCTGCGCCTCCACCTTCATGGCGGCCACTCGATCCGGCCGCTCCGGGTCGATCACCACCCAACGATTTCTCACCGGATCGCGCCGCAACTCACCCATATCGCTCCTCAGACCATTGCAAAAGGTCGCAGTGTATCGACGCACACACGAACCGTACGCCCGGTCATCCTCCGCTCAACGTCTTTGATCTCCATCAGCCGCTCACCACTTCGCCGGCAGCGCGGTGTCGTTACCCCACTCGCTCCAGGAGCGATCGTAGCCTCGAACATCCGGATATCCCAGGAGCCGGAGCGTAAAGTAGGCGACGGCTCCGCGATGCATCGTCTGACAGTAGGTCACAATCATCTTGTCCTTCGTCACCCCTGCCCCTTCATAGAGGGCCAGCAGTTCATCGGCCGGCTTGAATGTTTTGTCGCCGGTCAGGTTGCGGGTCCACTCAATATTCACTGCGCCCGGGATATGACCTCCCTGTTTGGCCCGCAGATCCTCACCGCGAAACTCGGCAGGCGACCTGGCATCCACCAGGGCAAGCGTTGATTGTCTCAAGTGTGCAACGATCCAGCCCGCTGCCGCGACGCGCTGCGTCTCAGCATGGACCTGGTAAACCGTCTTGCTCACCTGCGGCGCCGCTTTGGAAAGCAGCCGCTCTTCGGCCATCCACTTTGTAAGGCCTCCGTTTAGCAGCGCCACCTTTTTGTGGCCGGCATATTCAAGGGTAAAAAATAGGCGCGACGCATTCAACCCTCCCTGGTCGTCATAGACAACCACCATCGTCTCTCTGGTAATCCCAAGCAGCCCCAATCGCTCCTCAATCTCATAATCGGGAGGCAGGGCAAAGCCCGACTCTCTCAAGGCCAGGCGGATCTGATTGACTGAAAGGTAGATCGCGCCCGGAATGTGTCCGGCCGCGTACTCCTCCGGGCTGTTACGCATATCGATGATCCGCAGATCCCGGTCATTGAGGTGTGCGGCCAACCACTGGGTGTCCACCAGCAACTGTGGATTGCCGTATGCCGCAGCCCAAGCCAACCCCTGAGTCGTTGCGAGCAGCGTCATCGCCGCCACTACCGCCATCACCAGTCGTCTCATCTCGTTCCCCCTGTTTCAGACGCTGCGGAAAAGCCACTCAAGTCGCCGCCTCCGTCCAGGCGACTGACGTTCCAATGCATTATAGGTTCCCACCAAGACTTGACGCAAGCGCGTTATCGGTGTGACGCGCGCGACCATATTGTGCCTTCACCGGCGCAATTCAGCCGAATGGTCGGCAGCACGCCGGAACGGTAGTCGCACCTCACTTCTCGCTGCGAACAATCAGAACAGGACGATCGATCAACCGCAGTACATGCTCCGCCACTGAACCAAGAAGCAAGCGAGCCATCCCGGAATGGCCATGGGATGCTATCACGATAAGATCGACGTCCAGCTCTGCGGCCTCCTGACAGATCGCTTCATGGACAAGCAACGGGCTCTCTACTACCCGCATCTCCGTTGTCACAATCCCTCCTTGACGGGCCTCCTCCGGCACAAGCGCTTCCAGCGAGCGGAGCAGTGTCTGTCGAAGCTCCGTCTGCTCCTGTCCCGAGAGCGAACCCCATGGCGAGTAGTGAGCGTAGAGCGGGTTCGGCGGTCCGTGCACTTCAGTCACGTGGCAGAGAATGACGGTCCCGCCGCGTTCCGCCAGAACAGCATAGGCGTGAGGAATAGCGGTGTTTCCGAGAGGCGAGAAATCCGTCGTCACCAGCACCTTCCGATACCTCGGCATCATGGTCTATCGGCTCCTTCCATCACGCGGGTTATGCTACCGTCCGCCCACAGCGATCACGGCGATCGTCCTCACAGCTCTCCAGTCCGACTGCCACACTTGACAACCGAAAGAGCGTCCCAAGTATAACCTTCATCGCCGTCTTTGTGCAGGAAATGGTAACTAGTCAGGTATTTAGGCTGAAGACTGAAGGCTTTTCGTGACACCTTCAGCCTTCTACCTTCAGTTGCTATCCACCTGAGTCGTTACAGGAATGGGCCTTGCAAACAATCTGAGATCGCCCTATATTATTAATGAGGAAGCCCCAGTGAGGGGGCGATGGCTGAATCGGCCGCGAGCAAGCGTGAAGTCGCCTACGCTTGCAGAGCAAGAGGACTTGACCTGAGACCAAGACCCGCTCCAAGTGAGGCTTCCTCGAGAGAGCCACCGGGTGTCCGGCATTTGCCGGGAGGTGATGTATCATCCGACACCTTGTGGCTTTTGCTTTTGTAGGGGCACGGCATGCCGTGCCCCTACTCTTGTCTTGACGCGACTTACCGCCCTTGGTACAGTTCGCGCTAAGGTACAAAGAACGTACACTGGAACCGTCCGTCGGACCTGCATACGCGGAACATCAGATGCAACAGGCTCAATCGACAGAAGGCATCCGCCTGAAGGTGGCTGAGGCGGGCCAGGAGGACGTCGGCCGCGGGATTGTCCGCGTCAGCGACGCCGCTTTTGCCGTCCTGGAGCTGGAGCGGGGCGAGATTGTCTCCATCATCGGGGAGCGGGAAACGGCTGCCCTGGTGGCGGCGGCCCGCTCGGCCGATCAGGGTCTGGATGTGGTCCGGGTCGACGGGGTAATTCGCACCAATGCACATGCCAGCATCGGAGATTACGTGCAGGTCCGCAAGGCCGCTTGGCGGGAGGCGCAAAAGGTCACGCTGGCACCCGCCCGCAAAGGGTTGCGTGCCGTCGCTCCCGGCGAGGTGCTCCGCCAGGCGCTTCTCTACCGTCCTGTGGTTCGCGGCGACCTGATCTCGGTCGGGACCGCCTCACGTTCAAAGGAGACGATCCCGTCCGGAATGTATCCGGAGGAGCTGTTCCGAGGCTTACTCGGCTCCCTGGCAATCGGGCTGGGCGAGGTGCGCCTGGTCGTCGCGGGCACCGTCCCATCCGGCATTGTCCGCATCAGTCCCCAAACTGAGGTCGAACTCCTCCCTGAGTATGTAGAGACCAAAGAGGCCAGAATCCCCGATGTCACCTACGACGACATCGGCGGGCTTGGCGACGTGATCAGCGAAATTCGGGAAGTTGTCGAACTGCCGCTCAAACATCCGGAGCTGTTCGATCGCCTCGGGATCGCGCCTCCCAAAGGTGTGCTCCTGCACGGTCCTCCTGGGACAGGCAAAACCCTCCTGGCTCAGGCCTTGGCCAATGAGGCCAAGGCCCACTTTGCCACCATCAACGGACCGGAGATCATGGGGCGTTTCTACGGTGAATCGGAGGAACGGCTGCGGGCCATCTTCCAGGAGGGGCAAGAGAACCCGCCCGCCATCATCTTCATCGATGAGCTTGACTCCATCGCCCCGAAGCGCGAGGCGGTGATGGGCGAGGTAGAACGGCGAGTCGTGGCCCAGCTTCTGACGTTAATGGATGGTCTGACGCCGCGCGGCAACGTGATCGTCATCGGAGCCACGAACCGCGTCGGCGCGATCGATCTCGCGCTGCGCCGCCCCGGCCGCTTCGATCGGGAGATCGAGCTGCGCGTGCCGGACCGCAATGGACGGCGCCAGATCCTCACGATCCACACGCGGGCCATGCCGCTTGCGCCGGACGTGAACCTGGACTGGGTAGCAGATCTCACGCATGGCTGCGTCGGCTCTGACCTGGCCGCCCTCTGCCGTGAGGCCGCCCTGAACGCCCTGCGGCGCGTCCTCCCGGATCTGGATTTGAGGCTTGAGACCTTCCCGACGGAGGTGCTGGAGCGGCTGATCGTCACCCACGAGGATTTCAACCAGGCCTTGCGGCGGATCCGTCCTTCGGCGCTGCGGGAGCTGTTCATCGAGGTTCCCCGGGTGACGTGGAGCGACGTCGGCGGCCTGGCCGACGTCAAACGGGCCCTCCGCGAGACGGTGGAGCTGCCGCTCACCCATCCTCAGGCCTTCGAGCGCCTCGGCATCAAGCCGCCCAAAGGCGTCCTGCTGTACGGTCCGCCTGGGACCGGAAAGACGCTTCTGGCCAAGGCCGTCGCCAACGAGGCGCGGGCCAACTTCATGCTGGCCAAAGGCAGCGATCTGCTCTCCAAGTGGTACGGGGAATCGGAACAGCGGATTCGAGAGTTCTTCGCCAAGGCCCGACAAGTCGCCCCAGCCATCGTCTTCTTCGATGAGATAGACGCCCTTGTGCCGCGACGCGGGACCGCGGCAGGCGAACCCCACGTCACCGAGCGGATCGTCAACCAACTCCTCTCCGAACTGGACGGCTTGGAAGAGCTGCGCGGGGTGGTGATTCTTGGAGCCACCAACCGGCCAGATCTGATCGATCCAGCGCTGCTGCGGCCAGGGCGCTTCGATGCGCTGGTCTACGTCCCGGTCCCGGATACCGCCGCCCGCCACGAGATCCTCGCTGTTCACACGCACCATATGGCGCTCGCCGACGACGTGGACCTGAAGGAGCTTGTTCGCAAGACCGACCGGTTCACCGGGGCCGACCTTGCACTGCTCTGCATGCGCGCCGCCCAGCTTACCCTGCGAAAGGACCTGGAAGCCAAGGCGGTCACACACGCCGACTTCCTGGCCGCTCTTGCCGAGATACTACCCTCTGTCACCGAAGCAATGGAGCGAGAGTACGCCGAGGTCGGCAAACGCCTGCGTCAGGGCGGACCACAGCACGATGACACCCCCGGCGGCCACTACCTGTAATACTGCTCTCAGCTATTAGCAATCGGCAGTTAGCAGACCACGGCACGACTGTACCTTGGATCATCACCTATGTGGCGGTCTCATTGGTGAAGGGAATGTGCTACGATAATGGTGCTTGAGAAGCTGACATGAGAGGGGCTGGCGGGAGCGGTGGCTTTCCCAGCCCCTTTCTGTTGATTCCAAGGAATGGGGACGTTTAAGGAGGGAGGAACTATGGCCGTCAACTTTATTTCGGTGACCATCCAGAAACCTGAGCCGGTCAACCTGATCCTGGGACAGGCGCACTTCATCAAGACTGTCGAGGATCTGCACGAGGCCCTGGTGACGGCTGTCCCGGGTATCGCCTTCGGACTCGCCTTTTGCGAATCCTCAGGGCCGTGCCTGGTGCGTTGGAGCGGGACCGACCAGGAGCTGGTAGAGCTGGCGCGGAACACCGCCTACGCCATCGGGGCCGGCCACAGCTTCCTGATCTTTTTACGCAACAGCTTTCCGATCAATGTCCTGCCGGTCATTCGTCAGGTGCCGGAGGTCTGCGGCATCTATTGCGCGACCGCCAACCCGGTGGAGGTGATTCTGGCTGAAACGGCTACCGGGCGGGGTATCCTCGGCGTCGTAGATGGATTCGCGCCGAAGGGGATCGAGCAGGAGACCGACATTACCGCGCGAAAGGCCTTGCTCCGCCAGTTCGGCTATAAACTGTAACCGGGTGAAATAACGGCTATCCGGATTGATCGGTTGAATGGGTTCTTTCTCCCTCAACGCGCCTTGTGCCTCTCCAGCAGTTCAGCAATCTTGGTATGCCCATTCTCAGACGCATACATCAAGGCCGTCTTACCGTCACGAGCCTTGGCATGTACATCGGCGCCCTTATTGAGCAGCATCCCTACCACCCCGGAACGCCCATTCTCAGACGCATACATCAAGGCCGTCTTACCGTCACCAGCCTTGGCATGTACATCGGCGCCCTTATTGAGCAGCAGAGCGACAACCTCGACATGCCCTTTCCAAGACGCACGCATCAGGGCGGTCCCGCCATCATCATCGCTCGCGTTCACATCAGCGCCGCGACTGAGCAGTAGCTCTACCACGCCGGCATGCTCATGCCAAGATGCATGCATCAGGGCAGTCCACCCATCGTCATCCCTCGCGTTCACATCGGCGCCGTGATTGAGCAGTAGCTCTACGACCTCGACACGCCCGTACCAGGATGCATGCATGAGGGCTGTTACGCTATTACTGGCCTTGGCGTTCACATCGGCGTCTTTGTTGAGCAGCAGAGCGACAACCTCGACATGCCCATGCCAAGATGCATACATGAGGGCGGTTACGCTATTACTGGCCTTGGCGTTCACATCGGCGTCTTTGTTGAGCAGCAGAGCGACAACCTCGACATGCCCAAGCCAAGATGCGTGGATCAAGGCTGTCCAGCCATCCTGATCCCTCGCGTTCACATCGGCGCCTTCAGCTAACAGGCTCTTGACTTTTTCGGTGGCTCCAGATTTAGACGCCTCGATGAGCTTTTCATCACGGGTTCCACCACCCTCAAATAATGAGCTCAAGAAACCCATATGATCTCCTGATCCGCAGATCGTAGGTCGCGTCGCAAATACGACGCAGCCATGTCATCGGACATGCACAAATCCCCATCTGCGGGCATCGAAAAGTCCCCACCCCTAGCCCTCCTGACACGGAGGCGGGGCGGCCCCTCGGGACACTCGACCCCTAAGGCCAAAGGCCCCTTTGGCTTGACGCTGTGTATGCGCTGCGGAGGCTCACACCGTCAAGAGGCCTCCTGCCGGAGTCTTGTTGAACCGACTTCACGCGGCCTGTTCGTGTGCGATTGTGCAGATCTCCTGTACCTGAGCGCCCGTTATCCGGAGAAAGTCCTTGGACGCGATTCGGATCACCTCGTGGTGGCTTCCCGCTGGAAAGGCGATCGTCGTCTCATTCATCAAGTGCTGATCGCAATACACCGGGACCCCGTAAAGGTTGCCAAACGCAGGCATGGCCCCTGGCTCGCAGCCGGCAAAGGTCTGCGCAAAATCGGCCTCCGGGTCCAGGCTGGCCGTGCTGTCGTTGACGACGTGCCGCACCCGAACAACGTCCAACCGGCACATGGCCGGCAGAACCGCCATCATCAGGCCTTGCCGCCCTTTCAGAATGACCACCTTGGCAAAGGCCCGACCGGGGATGTGGGTGGCGCCCGCCACCTCCTGGGCCGTGTACACCTCCCTGTGGGGAATGATCTCGTACCGTACCTGTTGTTGATCCAACCACTCGCGCACCCGTGCTGGAATTGTCATGATCGCACCTCCTGCCCGCAGGCAATAGCCTCTTTGCCGGGAGGCCTCTGCGGCTGTTACGATGGCCTTACACCCGACTCGATCTTGACTGATAGCGACAGGTTATTCAATGAGGTCACTGACCCGCTGACTCCCAGGCTACCCTTGCGTCCTCGTCGACGCCCGCCTGATCGGGGCTTTCTTGCCGCCGGATCCGTTCCCCTTGGGAAGCACGACTGTCAGCATTCCCTCTTTCATCTCAGCCTGGGCCTTGTCCGGGATGATGGTACCCGGCAACGCCAGCGACCGGTACAGCGCCCCCCGATGAAACTCGCAGAAGTGGCAGGTCCCCTCTTCCGTCCGATCTTCGTGTTGTGTAGCCGATCGCACCGTCAGGTGGTTGGGTTCAACCAGCACCTTCACGTCCTTGGCCATAAGACCGGCCAGGGCAAAACTGGCTCGAAGCTCTCCATCGGTCTCGACCAGCTCCGCGCAGGGCCGCCACAACAGCTCCTTTTCAGCCTGCAACCAATACTCATACTCGCAACCAGCCTGGCAACCATGCTCCCTGAACAGCTCATGGGCGCGCTCGGATATGCGGTGCTCGATCTCCAACAACTCGCTGAGCAGTG
>JAHFDH010000181.1 GCA_023249055.1 Candidatus Methylomirabilota bacterium | reverse complement strand
CACCCGGGCCACTGCATCCCACGAACCCAGATCGTCCCAGGCGAAATCGCCCCGCACCATGGCCAAACTCCCGTCCATTCGCTCCAGCACCCCATAGTCCACCGAAAGCTTCCGGAACGCTTCGAACTCCCGGACCAGCACGTCCTCGATCCCCCAGGCCTCTCGGATTCGACAGAGGCCGGCCCAGATCTCAGGCAGGAACCTGGCAAGCAGCCCATGAATCGTCGTACTCCGCCAGAGGAAGATGCCGCTGTTCCAATAGTGCCGACCGTCTCGCAGAAGTTGCTCAGCCGCTTTCAGGTCTGGCTTCTCCAGAAACCGACGAACCCGGAAAGCGCCGGGGAGATCAGGAAGCGAATCACCGCATTCCAGATACCCGTATCCGGTCTCAGGCCGGGTGGGGGGAATGCCGATCGTCACGACCCACGCAGGTCCCGAGTCGAGAACCGCAAACGCCTGCCGCAGGCTTGCCGCGAACGCATCTCCATCCGGGATGTGGTGGTCGGCGGGAAGGACAGCCATCACCGCTGCAGGGTCCAGCCGCTCCAACTGCAGAGAGCCAAGCCCTATCGCTGCTGCGGTATCTCTTCCGAACGGCTCAAGGAGAAGATTCGCGTCCGGGAGCTCAGGGAGCTGTTGCCGGACGAGGCCGGCATGCGCCCGGCCGGCCACCACTAATATCCGCGTCCATGGCAGCAGAAGCCGCGCACGGTCAACCGTCGCCTGAAGAAGGGACTGTCTCCCGACCAACCGAAGAAACGCCTTGGGGCATGCCTCTGTACTCAACGGCCAGAACCGCTCTCCCCTCCCGCCGGCGAGCACAACGGCGAAGACGTGGGCTAACCCCATGACTGGCGAGCTTCCCCCTCACTTCCCATCGCCTCGACCGTAGTCATCATTGAGGCGGACGATGTCATCTTCCTCGAGGTAGCCGCCGCTTTGAATCTCAATGATGACCAGAGCATGAGGGCCGGGGTTTTCGATCCGGTGTGACGTGCCCACCGGCACAAAGGTCGATTCTTGAGCATGGATGCACTCAATCCGTTCACCGATTGTTACTTTCGCGGTGCCGGAGACGACAATCCAATGCTCGCTTCGCCGATGGTGTAGCTGAAGACTCAGACGATGCCCGGGATTGACCTCAATCCGCTTAACCTTGTACCCTTCACCCTTGCCGAGCACCGTCCAGCGCCCCCAAGGACGTAATTCAGTCAGGGCTGTCTGCATAGCCTCCAAAGCGTGTCCTAAATGCATCGGTTCCAATTCAACCCCCTGGATAGGTAAGGCCCAAACGCGCCGATCCGCCGTGTCGGGGGCGGCATCCCGATAAATCTATAGAACTAGGGGCTGGAAGTCAATGGAATTGCGGAGAGAAGGAGGAGAGATCCTTGTAAGTTTTGTGGTAGTACTCGCGATACTCGCCGTCTTTGACGCGCCGCCACCAAGCCTCGTGGCTCTCATACCAGCGGACGGTTTCTTGTAACCCGACTTCAAAGACAATCCGGGGTCGCCAGCCCAGCTCCCGCTCCAACTTGCCGGTATCGAGTGCATACCTTCGATCGTGCCCCAATCGGTCCGTGACGTGCGCGATCAAAGACTCGGGCTTCCCGAGGGCCCTCAGGATGAGACGGGCCACGTCGATATTGGCCCGCTCGCAGTTTCCGGCGATATTGTAGGTTTCGCCAGGACGCCCTTCCCTCAGAATCACCGCCAGCGCCTGACAGTGGTCCTGCACGTGCAACCAATCGCGGACGTGAAGGCCGTCCCCATATAGCGGAAGCGGTTCATCGGCGAGCGCGTTGGTGATGAAAAGCGGGATGACCTTCTCTGGAAACTGGTAGGGGCCATAATTATTGGAGCTTCGGGTGATGATAACCGGCAAGCCGTATGTCCGAAAGTACGCACCGGCCAGAAGGTCTGCTGCCGCCTTGCTAGCCGCATAGGGGCTGTTCGGGGCGAGGGGACTCTCTTCCGTGAACCGTCCAGTCGGCCCAATGGAGCCATAGACCTCATCCGTGGACACCTGCACCATCCTCGGAACCCGGTGCCTGCGGCACGCCTCTAAGAGGGTCTGCGTCCCGAGGACATTGGTCTCAACGAAGGCCGTCGCATTCTGGATACTCCGATCCACATGCGACTCCGCGGCAAAGTTCACCAAAGCGTCGAATTTCGTTCCAAGCAGCTTGTCCACCAATTCAACGTCGCAAATACTTCCCTTCACGAAATGGTATCGTGGGTCCTTCTCGACATCGGCGAGATTCTCGAGGTTGCCAGCGTAGGTCAACTTGTCGAGATTGACGACGGTGCATTCAGACTCGTTGGCCAGGAGGTTCCGGATGAAGTTGGAGCCGATAAATCCCGCCCCGCCGGTCACAAGGATGCGCATTATCCAAACACGTTTCGGGTTTCGGGTTTCGGGTTCCAAGACACACAAGCATTTTCAGCCGTGGAACCCCGGCCTGGACTCGAAACTCGCAACTCGAATCTCGAAACTGGCTTCATCCCAGTTTGAGTGCCCAGTCGTAGGGAATATCCGGACTATTGTAGGGCATGCGGAATTCATCCGGGTCTTGGTAATTGTAAAGCTCGGTCGGGAAATTGACAATTGCCGACATCCGGTCGCCCACAGCTTTGTACCCGTGAACCACCAGGGGCGGGATCTTGACCAGCATCGGATTCTGCTCACCGATGAAGAACTCATTGATCAATCCCTTCGTTGGCGAATCCTCGCGCGGGTCGTAAAGGACGACCTTGGACATGCCGATGATCCCTACAAAGTGATCGGTCTGCTTCTTGTGATAATGCCACCCCTTCACCACCCCCGGATAGGCAGCCGTCATGTAGGCCTGGCCGAACCGCTCGAACTCCTCCCAATCGCTTCGCATCAGCTCCGTGAGGAACCCGCGCTCATCCGGGATTCGACGTAACGCCTTGGTCCTTACTCCCTCAATGAGTCTCATGCGTTGCTCGCAGTTCCATGTTTCGGGTTTCAAGTTTCGGGTTTCAATTGCTCAAGAAGGTCCCACAAGGACCATCTTTTCACTCGAAACCCGGAACACGGAACTCGAAACTTTTTCAGACGAGCCCGACCTGGCTGCTGTCCCCCAGCATCAGACGGTACGCCCTCGGTTTTCCGTCGGAACGGAACACCTCGACATTCTTCCCGATCAGGCTATCTTCTAACCTGCCTCCGATGTCGGTGATCCGGCATTGGTCGAGGATGATGCTGTGCTC
>JAHFDH010000003.1 GCA_023249055.1 Candidatus Methylomirabilota bacterium | reverse complement strand
AGAAAGAGATCGAACGACGGCCGATGATCCTGTCGGTGATGATGGAGGTGTAATGAAGGAGGCGGGCGATGGCGACTGAAGGCGCACCGGAGTCGATACCGACCCCCGGGGGATCGCGCAGAGGCGATCGATCGCCGGGGACCCAGATCCTCACACATCCCAAGACGCACGACGTATTGGGTGTCCTCGGGGTTGCGCTAGCCCTCTTTCTGCTGGCAAGTCTCTTGTCCTACGATTCCCTCGATCCCTCGTTCTTCAGCTCGGGAGGCGGACCCGAGCATCAGGTGCAGAACTATGGCGGGCGATGGGGGGCGGAGCTTGCCGGTGATCTGTTGGAGTTGTTGGGGGTCGGCGCACTGGCGTTGCCGTTGTTTCTGGTTCTGTTCAGTTGGAGATTTCTCAGCGCCAAGACTACTCCCAGTGTTGCCTGGAAACTGGCCGGGTGCATACTGTTTCTGGCGAGTCTCGAATTGCTGGCTCAACTGTTTGTTGAGATGGGGCTGCCGGTTGGCCGAACCTGGGAACGCCCAGGCGGCTTTGTCGGCGAGGAGCTCCATCGAATCTTCAGCCCGTTGGTGGGCCGCGTAGGGCTGCCGTTGCTGGGACTGACAACCTTCGTGCTCGGCGTGGTGTGTCTGAGCAGTCGACCGCTTTCCGGTCTCTCTGTTGGATGCCGGAATATTGTCGCGCGGGTGGCGGCTCGCGTGAAGGAACGGCGAGCGGCGAAGGCGCACCTGCCGGGCCGGATCCGGCCGCCCTATACCCCTCCCGCCGAGGAAGAACCTCGGATCGAGAGCCGGTCAACTCCTCTAGTGGTGGTCGAGCCTGTCGAAGTAGAGGCGGTACGCGAACCGGCCCTGCGACAACTGGAATCCTCAACAGCCGATGATCTTCCTCCTCAGACGTCCTTTCCTTTTGCGGTTCCGGAAGAGGGCTTTCACACTCCGCCGCTCTCCCTGCTTGATCTGCCGACGGTGGCGGAGAGCGGACTTTCCGACGAAGAGCGGGAGGCGAACGCGGCGATTCTCGAGCGCAAACTGCTGGACTTCGGGGTCGAGGGGAGGGTCACGCAAGCGCAGCCCGGACCTGTCATTACCCGCTATGAGATCGAGCCGGGACCGGGGATCAAGATCAATCGGATTGTGGCGTTAGCGGACGATTTGGCGCTGGCCCTCCGGGCGCTGAGTGTGCGCGTCGTGGCGCCGATTCCCGGGAAAGCGGTAGTTGGTGTCGAGATCCCGAACCGCCGTCGCGCGGTGGTGCACCTGCGCGAGGTGCTGGCGTCCAGGGCATTTGAGGGATCCGCCGCACATCTTCCCCTTGCCCTCGGGAAGGACATTGCCGGAGAGACTTATGTGGTTGATCTGGGGCAGATGCCGCACCTGCTCATTGCTGGAGCGACAGGATCGGGCAAGAGTGTCTGTCTGAATGCGCTGATTGTCAGTCTGCTGTACAAGGCCACAGCCGAAAGCATACGCGTGTTGCTGATCGATCCGAAACGGGTGGAGCTATCGATCTATGATGGGATTCCGCATCTGGCTGAACGGGTGGTCTGCGATCCGAAGGAGGCGGCGAAACGGCTTCAGCGCCTCGTGATCCACATGGAGGGGCGGTACAAACTGTTTGCCAGGCTCGGCGCCAGAAATATTGTCAGCTACAACCGGCTGATCCGGATCGCCAGGCGCGAAGGAGGCGGCGAGGTGTTTCAGCCGCTTCCGTATCTGGTGGTGGTCATCGACGAACTCGCCGATCTGATGCTGACCGCCGCCGCCGACGTCGAGCGCGCCATTGCCAGGCTGGCCCAGATGGCCCGGGCGGTGGGCATTCATCTGATTGTGGCCACGCAGCGCCCATCGGTCGATGTGATTACCGGGATCATCAAGGCTAATTTTCCGGCCAGACTGGCATTTCAGGTCTCCTCGAAGGTCGATTCCCGAACGATTCTCGATATGAACGGCGCCGAGCAACTGCTGGGCGACGGCGATATGCTGTTTATCCCGCCCTCGAGCTCAAAGCCTCACCGGATTCACGGATCGTTTGTGTCCGATATCGAGATCAAACGCGTCGTCGATTTCCTGAAGGCGCAGGGGAAGGCCGAGGAGTTTCCGTGGTCGCTGCTGCCGGCCGAAGAGGAGCAGGAATCATCCGGGAATGAAGACGACGAGTTGTACCGACAGGCGGTTGACCTTGTCGTCACGACCCGCCAGGCTTCAATATCGATGATTCAGCGGCGGCTCAGGATCGGGTTTAACCGGGCGGCGCGGATGATCGAGCGGATGGAGCAGGAACGGATTGTGAGTCGCGTCGAAGGGGGTGCGCCGCGTGAGGTCCTTGTTGAGCCGCGTAATGCGAATTCGTAATTCGATCTTGATCATGGTGGGCGCGGTTGTATTGAGCGGTTCACCCGTTGTGGCCCTTGGCGCTCCGCCCTCCACGCTCCGCCCTCCACCCGGGGCCGTATCCGCGCTCACAGCAGATGAGGTGGCGGACAAGGTCCAGGCGACCTACCAGGGATTTTCGGATCTCCAGGGGGTCTTCCTTCAGCGCGCGACGAACAAACTGAGCGGAATGACCCAAGAGGCCTCAGGCCGGCTCTTCCTCAAGTGGCCCGGGAGGATGCGTTGGGAGTATGAGAAGCCGGAATCGAGACTGTTCCTGATCGACGGCAAGACCCTCTGGAGCTACAGTCCATCCGAGCGACAAGCCATGGCGCAAGATGTCAGCGGCGTGCTCACGACAACCCCCATCGGCATCCTGTTCGGAATGAGCAGCCTCCGGCGAGACTTCCAGGTCCGGCCCGTCGTGCATGCGGGGACCAGGGACAGTCCCGAGTCTATCCTGGAGTTGACCCCGAAGGGGAAGGATCTGGCTTTCAAGCGGGTGATCCTGGGGGTGGATCGGGAAAGCTTCCTCATCAGGCGACTGACAGTGTTTGATCTGTACGGCAATACGACCACGGTCGAGCTGTCCAAGCAGACGGTCAACAGCGATCTAAAGGACGAACTGTTCCGGTTCTCGCCACCGCCAGGGACGGAGGTCGTGAGGCCCCTGAAGCCTACTGTCCCGTAAGCTGAAAGGAGATCGTACGTGTCTAATGAGGTGTCCTTCGATATCAGTTCGACGGTTGATCTGCAGGAAGTCGATAATGCCGTCCAGCAGGTCATGAAAGAGATCCAGCAGCGGTTCGATTTCAAGGGAAGCGCCAGTCGCGTCACGCGGGACGAGCAGGGTCTCCTGCTTTACGCCGACGATACCTATAAGCTCAAGGCTGTCGTGGAGTTGCTGGAATCGAAACTGGTGCGGCGAAAGGTCTCGCTGAAGGCGCTTGCCTACGAAGCCGTCGAATCGGCGGCTAAAGGGGCCGTTCGACAGCGGGCGACCCTCCAGCAGGGTATCCCCGCCGATAAGGCGAAAGAGATTGCCAAGGTGATCAGGGGACTCGGGCTCAAGGCGGCCGGGCAGATCCAAGGCGACCAGATACGGGTGTCCGGAAAGAATAAAGATGATCTGCAGGCTGTTATCCAGGCGCTTCGAGCGCGCGATTTCGGCATCGACCTGCAGTTCGGCAACTATCGGTAACGCGACAGTCGTCATTCGGTTTTTCTCTTACTCTGCGATTGCAACTACGCGATATTTATGCTTAAAAAACGGATTATCAACGTGGAGCGATCACATGCCTGAACATTGGGAAGGCGGGAGTAAGATGGTCCTGATCATTGAGGACAATGCGGACTCAAGCCGCAGACTCTGTGAGTTGTTGACACATCGAGGGTTCTCAGTTCTGCAGGCCTCGTCCAAGGAGGAGGCGCTGGATATCCTTACCATCGGCCATGCTGAGTTAGTGATCCTGAATGCTAACTCATTTGCGGCGCTGCAGCAGCGGGATGATCAACTAGCGGCAGTCAATCGGTTGAGTAAAGTCATCAGCACATCATTCGATTTGAACGAGGTCTATCAGACATTCGCTGCAGAGGTTGGGCGCCTCATTCATTACGACCGGATGGTCCTCCTGCTGCAACATGATGCGAGTCGTGAGTTCGGAACGCTCCGGCTGTCCGTTGACCAGCCTGCCACCGGGTGGCCTGAAGGTAACTGTACCCTTGAAGGAGGAACCGGCGTTGAGTGGGTCATGTCCCAGCAACGTTCCCATATCGAGCAGGATCTGGCGGAATCGAAACAATTCTCAGAGGATGAGACGCTGCTCAAGGCGGGGATCCGATCCTGTATTCGCCTGCCCCTCGTCGCAAAGGGGAAAGCGATCGGCGGTCTCTGTCTGGACAGTATCACACCTCACCGTTATGGGGAGTTGGAAATCGACCTCCTGTTGCCGATGAGCGAGCAGTTGGCTGTCGCGATCGAAACCGGACGCCTGCTTCAAGAGGCCCACTGGCTGGCTATTACCGATGAGCTGACCGGTCTCTTTAACCATCGTCAGTTCTATCGCCAACTCGAGCAGGAACTGAAGCGAACCCAACGGTACGATCGCCCGCTCTCGCTGATCATGCTGGATGTCGATCGTTTCAAGCAGTATAACGACCTCCACGGTCATCTGGCCGGCGATGAGGCACTTCGCCTGATTGCTGCCAGGCTAAAAAAGAGCACGAGAAGCGCTGACATAGTCGCGCGATACGGAGGAGACGAGTTCGGTATCATCCTTCCGGAAACCGAGCCGCGACAGGCCTGGGTGCAGGCGGAACGGATCCGCTGTGTAATGGAGCGCGATCCTCCGGGTGGACAGGCGACGCTGGATGGCAAGAGACTCACTGTGAGCCTCGGCGTAGCATGCCTCGGGTCCGACATGGGTATAGTGGAAGACCTGGTTCGGGCGGCGGATCAGGCGCTCTATTGCGCGAAAGCTGCCGGCGGCAACCAGACTGCGGTGTCCAAGTCGTGCGGTTTGCCGTCCCCTCCGGAGGGTTCAGGACAAGGATGCTGACATCTCAACGATTCGGAGATCAGCCGGCAGCCGTCGAACGATCCGCTGGAAAGGGCCATACCGCAGCGCAAGAGGTTCGGGTCGAGATCCTCACAATCGGCACAGAGTTGCTACTGGGACAGACGATCGATACCAATGCCGCCTACATCGGCGAAGCGCTTGCGGCAGCGGGGATCGATGTCCATTGGAAGAGTACGGTTGGGGATCACGAGGCTCGAATCAGGGAGGCGCTTCGCACGGCGCTCACGCGATCCGAGATCGTGATCATGACGGGAGGTCTTGGGCCTACGGAGGACGATCTGACCTGTCGGGCCATAGCCGCTGAACTCGATCGCCCGTTGATTCTTGATCAGACAGTCTTGGAGTCGATCCGCCGCCGGTTCACCGAGCGCGCTCTCGTCATGTCCGGTAACAACGAGCGACAGGCCATGATCCCGGAAGACGCCGCCGTGTTGCCTAACCCCCATGGGACTGCCCCCGGTCTTGCCATCCGCGTGGGGGATGGGAGGATGGTGATGGCGGTACCTGGGGTCCCCTCGGAGATGCGGCCGATGCTGAAGGAGCAGGTGATCCCGCGCCTGCGTGAGGTGTTCGGCGTAAGGTCAAGGATTCGCTCGCGCACCCTGAAAGCGTGCGGTATTACGGAATCGGCGCTCGATGAGACCATCAGCGACCTGGTCCGCCTTTCACGAAACCCGACGATTGCGGTGCTGGCCTACCCGGACGAGATCCACATTCGGTTGACCGTGAAGACCGAATCGGAGTTGGAGGGCGACCGACTGCTCGACGATCTTGAGACCACAATTCGCACGCGGCTGGGCGAGTTCCTGTTCGGTCGTGATGAGGAGCGGCTTGAGGAGGTCGTGGGACGGCTCTTGCTCGGTGCCAAGGCGACCGTGGCCGTCGCTGAGTCGTGCACCGGAGGGTTGGTGTGTCACCGACTGACCAATCTCCCGGGAAGCTCCGCCTATTTTATTCGCGGCGAGGTGGTCTACAGCAACGACGTCAAGGAACGCCTGCTCGGGGTGCCGCATGAGCTGATTGCAGAGCATGGCGCCGTCAGCCGGCCCGTCGCCCTGGCAATGGCGGTCGGGATGCGGCAGATCGCCGGGACAGATCTGGCGATGGGCATTACCGGCATCGCCGGGCCTGGAGGGGGGACCACCACGAAACCGGTGGGTTTAACCTATGTCGCGTTGGCCTCAGATGACGACGTGACCTGCCGCGAGTACCGGTTCCTGTCGGATCGGGATACCAATAAGCTGCTCGCCTCCCAGAAGGCCCTCGACATCCTTCGCCGACACCTGCTGTCGCACCGACATGCCGGACCGATCTGACTCTGAGCCTGTCTCAACAGTTCGCGCCTTTATCGCCGCCAATCTGGACCCCGACCTCAAAGCGGTTCTGGCCAAGGCGCAGGACCGGCTGAAGGCCGCCAGAGCCGATGTCGGATGGGTGCGGCCGGAGAACCTCCATCTGACGCTCAAATTTCTGGGGCAGGTCGAGCGCAATCGTATGAGCGCCATCGGGGAGGCGATCGCTGCCGCGGCCAGCGGGTGTGGTCCGATTCGCCTGGTCTTTCAGGGCCTCGGCGCGTTTCCCAGGCCCCGCGAGGCCCGGATCGTCTGGATCGGGCTCTCCCACGGTACGGAGGCGCTGGCAGCGCTTCAGGCGAGGATTGAGGCGGGGCTTGAGTCGATTGGATTTGCGCGGGAGGCGCGGCCGTTCACTGCGCATCTGACGCTGGGTCGAGTGCGCGGTCCCGCGCGCCGAGAGCAGTTGGCGCGCGCGCTCGCTGAGGCGCCCGCCGAAGCGCTGGGCGAGATGGTGCTCGACCGGATCGAGCTGATGAAGAGCAACCTGAGCGCCGGTGGCGCGCGCTACTCCATCCTGCAAAGTTTTCCGCTTGTCTGAGAGACCCTGCAACAGCGCCATTCCGCGCAAAAGTGCTTTCCCGGTCCCCCTGGATGACGTATAATAAAAAACTTGAGCCGTTCTTATTGAGACCACAATCAACGACGGGAATAAGGAGGGACATGCGGCGATGCTGGCACAGCCGATGACCATCCAGATCATCGATCAGATTCAACCGATGATCTTTGATCTTGCCACCCGCTACCGGAAGACGCTTCGTGGCTGTCGCTACGCTGATATTCGGGTGCAGGTCGATGAAGGGCAGGCGGCTGCCGCGGAGAACGGCGGGAGTAAGCATAGTACCAGAGATTATGGCTTTGCGATCGGTATCCGCGCCTTGTCCGGTAATGGGGTGGTTGCGCCGGGCTATTTCGGACGCTCGCTCGGCGCAGCCGACCTGGATAGCATGGAGCGGGTGGTGAAGGATGGACTTCGCCACGCGCATCATCGCGCCCTGGCCAACGCCGAGCGAAAGACATCGGCTCGCGCGGAGTTCGGCCCTCTAGCCGACGCTCTGGGCAGTACGACCCTCGCCCCCATCGACATCTATCAGGATACTGTTCCTGCTCAGTTCGAGATCGACCCGCGTACCGTCCCGTTAGACGAACTCGTTGCGCTGACGACGGAGACCTCCAAGCGCACCCTCGCACTCGACCCTCATGTCAAGTATACGTTCATCTCGGCCTTTACCCTGTTGACCCGGGAACTGTTCTGCAGCTCCGAGGGGGCCAACATCGATCAGACCTTTGCCCTGACTCAGGGAACCTGCTTCATCGTCGCCCACGGCACATCGGGCACGCAGGAGCTGTACGATTACATGGGCCACCAGCGCGGATGGGAGGCCTTAACCCGAGGGGTGCACGAGGAGTCCATTCGATTCCCGGATTTCCGGACTTTCTGCGCCAACCTCACGAAAGATGCCGTGAGTCTGTGCAATGCCAGGCCTCTGAAAGCCACCGATCGGGAGGTTGTCGTCGTGACCGACCCGCACTACAACACCCTGACGGCGCACGAGATTGTCGGCCACCCGACCGAGTTGGACCGCGCGTTGAAGCTGGAAACCTCCTATGCAGGCCGAAGCTGGCTATTTCGAAACCTTCATGAGCATCAACTGGGCCAGCCGATCGCCTCTCCTCTCGTATCAGCCTTCTCCGATCCCTCTCTCCCCGGGTATGGCCACTACAAGTACGATCACGAGGGGACGCCGGCCACGCGTGTCACGCACATCGACCGCGGCATCTTTACAGGCTTTATGAACAGCCGGCAGACCGCTGCGATCTTGGGTGTCCCGCCGAATGGGTCGTATAAGGCGACCGACGCCTCACTGGTCCCCTTGATCAGAATGTCAAATACGGTGTTCGGTCCCGGCGAACGGGACCCCGGGGAGATTATCCGGGAGATTCCCCACGGCTACTACCTCGTGGGGCACCGGACCCCCTCGATTGCTGAATCGCGTGAGAATTTCCGAATCACGGCCATGAAGGTGTACGAGATTAAGAACGGCCAGATCGGAGAACTGTTCTGTAACGGCGGGATCATGGCCGACACCAAAGACTACCTCATGAAGGTGGATGCCGTGGGAAACGACTTCCGTCTCTACCCGATCCCCAACTGCGGCAAGGGCCAGCCGATGCAGACCAAGCGGCTTGGCAACGGGGGTCCCACCATGCGCAGCCGCGCCCGTCTCACCGGAATCAGCAAGTAACCGAAATACAGGCTGTCAGCCGTCAGCGCTCAGCAAGAACATGGAGTGCGGAGCAAGCGGTTCGTAACCCTGGTGAATGGACCGGACGACGTCGAGTCTAATCTAAGCTGACGGCTAATAGCTGATAGCTAACCATGTGAGGCTTATGATGGTCTCAACTGCTGAACTCGCGAAGGCTGTTGAACAGGGGCTGGCGTATCTGAGGTCGGCCGAGCAGGTGACCGAGGCTGAACTGTTCGCAGCGAGCAACGGCAACCTCCTGGCCCGGCTGAACTACACCTCGCACATCCCCTGCAATGGCGTCGAAGAGCCGAAGTCGAGCGAATCGTACGGTCTTGGAATCACGGCGGTGTTCAAGACAGAGGCCGGCATCACGGTCGGGTTCGGGAGCGAGCCGAGCGATCTGAGCCTCGATGGAGTCAAAAGGGCGCTCGAAAAGGCCAGACGCGGCGCCGTCGCCGATCCTGAGTTCTCGTCGCTGCCGAGACCGACGGGTGAGCGGCGGAGGCTTCGCCGCTACCATGATCCGAAGCTGATGAAGATTCGGGACGAGGAGTTGGTCGAGGTCGGCTGGAGAGTGTTGCGGGGGAGCTTGAAAACATTTCTCAACTCCCCCAGGTTGATGGAACTGGCGGGCGCCCAGGATCGAATCAAAGAGCTTGGCCTCATCGTCGGCGGCGACGTGACCATCCAGCAGGAGCGTATTGCGATCGCCTCGACGGCCATGCCGGAGGTCCAGACCGATGAATCGACGCTGATCATGGCCTTCATCACCGCGATGGTCGAGGCCAAGGCCTCCAAGGGCAGCGGCTGTTCCGCCGGGACTCGCCTGGATCAGTTCACTGACGCCGCCGGTGTAGAGGCCGCACAGAACGCCCTTGCGGCGATCGGCGGGGAGCGGATCAAGGGCGGGAAGTATACGGTCATCTTTGGACGTCAGCCGGTGGCCGACTTTCTGAACAATCTGATTCTGCCGTCGCTCAGTCTCGGCAATTTCTACAGCGACAGCTCTCCGTTCATGGGACGGCTCGGCAAGCGCGTGGCATCGAGTCGGTTGACCCTGTATGACCACGGCGCGCAGCGCGGGCTGATGGGCAGCAAGGGGATTACCTGCGAGGGGCTGCCAACGGGGAAAACACGGCTGATCCAGCGAGGCAAACTGGTCGGGCTGCTTGCAAGCTATTATGAACAACAGCGGATCTTGAGAGATCCCAGGAGCATAGAGAAACTGGGGGCAGACCCGAACGAACATGGCGGCGCCATTGTACCGCGGAACGGGTTCCGGTTCTGGGCGGGCGGCGGCCGGCAGTTCGGCGTCCAACCCGGCATCGCTTCCACAAATGCTATCGTACAGGGTGGAGATCAGAGTCTGGAGGAGTTGATCGGCACCGTGAAAGACGGCCTGCTGGTCGGCCGGATCTGGTATACCTATCCGATCAATGGGCTGCGAGCGGGGGACTTTACCTGTACAGTCGTTGGCGATTCATACATCATCAAGGACGGGCGAATCGTCGCGCCGCTGAAACCGAATACGGTGCGGATCAACGACAATATCCTCTCGATCCTCTCCAACATCATCGGGGTCGGCAAGGAGGTCAAGGGAACCTTGGTCTGGGCGGCCGACGAGGTTATCTATACGCCCGAGATCGCCGTGCGAAACGTCAGACTCGATGAGATCGCGTCCTTTATGGAGCAGTTGTAAGCCGTGTATGCGGATGAACATCCTGCAGCCGGATCGTCTATGGTGATAAGCGGTATCAAAAGGTTTAGCGCTGTGCTGCGGCCCCTGCTCATGCTTGCGGGGTTGCTGGGGATCGTCTGGCTCTGCGGAAGGATCGGATGGCCGGCTATCCGGGCGAATATTGCAGTCATCGGACAATGGTTCTTTCTGCTGGTCGTTCTCTACCTCTTTGCGCAGATGGCTTTCATGACAGGTTGGTGGGTCCTGATCGGTTCCAGGGCCAGACAGATCGGATACTGGCGAATGTTTGGCGTCTACCTCGTCGGCGACTCCGTTAACTATTTTGTGCCGCCCGCCAACTTGGCGGGGGAGCCGGTCAAAGCGCATCTACTGAGCAGATCGGTCGGGTTCAGCCGGTCGGTGACCTCGATCATGGTGCACAAGCACGCGGAAATCGTGGCGCAGGTCTTATTTCTCAGTCTGAGTTTGAGCATTGCTGTGACCCAGTTTGCGCTTCCCACAGGGCTACGGGTCGCCGCACTGATACTGGCAGGGGGGATGGGAGTCGCCGTTGTCGCCGCCTTCTGGGCGCTGAAAAGAGGGGCCTTCGGGACGTTGATCCGCGGGCTGGTGAAAATCGGGATCAAGCCGGAGCAGATCAAACCGGAATGGCACGCCACTGCATCACTGGATCGATGGCTTGCGCTCTTCTATAAGACCCGTATGCCTGTCTTTTATTGGGCGACGTGTCTGTGTCTGGTGGGATGGTGCGGCGGTTTGCTGGAAACCTACATTGTGCTGCAGTGGCTGTCAGCAAAGCCGAGCATCGAGATGGCAGTAGCCGTGGAGAGTCTGGCGATGGTGCTGAATACCATTATCTTTTTTATCCCGGGTCGGGTTGGGAGCGCTGAAACGGTGCGGGTCGCGGTCTTTTCGGTCTTGGGGCTGCCTGCCGCGCAGGGCGCAGTTTACAGTATTATTCGGCGAGGGAGAGAGGTGACTTGGGCGATTCCCGGACTTCTCATCCTGCTTGCAATGAAGATGGGGATCGGCGGCGCACCCAGACAGGCGGAAGGCTGATGGCGGTGAACGGATCGGCGAAGGCAGTCCTGTTTGACTACGGGGGAACCCTTGACGCCGACGGGATTGCCTGGAAAGACCGATTCTATTCGCTCTACCTCGCGGAACATGTGGAGGCAGACCGGGATCGATACGATCGAGCGTTCTATGCTGCCGATGACGCACTGGTGGCGCGAAGACTTTTAGGCTGCTCGTTGCGAGAGAGCCTTCTGCTCCTGGTCACCGGAGTGCTTGAGGCGCTGAATATCGCCGATTCAAAGTTAGCATTGCGGCTATGCGACCGGTTTCTGCAAGACTCGCTGGATAAGATTCGTTCCAATATCGAAACGTTGCGTGAACTATCGACTCGATTTCGACTGGGTATCGTCTCAAACTTCTACGGCAATCTCGAACAGGTGTGTCTCGATACGGGGCTGGCCCCATTGATGAGTGTATTCATCGATTCGGCGCGTGTCGGGTTCATTAAGCCGGACCCCAGGATCTTTCAGGCTGCCTTGACACAGTTACAACTCGACCCGCGAGAGGCGATCTTTGTCGGGGACTCACTCCCTCGAGACATGAAGGGGGCGAAGGGTCTTGGGATGGCCCATATCTGGTTGGTCTCAGATCACTCCGGCCCTCTCGTTCCCTGCTGTCCGGATGACCCTATGATCAAGTCCTTGACGGATCTTCGCGAGATACTGCTGTGAACCGGCCCACCACCCCTCGACTGGACTCTGGCGAACCTCTGATAGGAGGCATCATCGCAGCGGGGGAAGGGTCCCGGTTGAAACGGGACGGTCTGAGGATGCCGAAGTCGATGGTGCCCGTTGCAGGCGTTCCGCTGATCGAGCGGGTCGTAAGTAATTTTGTGAAGGCCGGTATTACGCAGCTACGGATCATCTTCAATGAGAATGACCGGGAGTGTGCGACGTTTGTCCGGGAGCGTTTCCCGAATCTCGACATGCACTGCATCGTGAAAACGACGCGCTCATCGTATGAAAGCTTCTGGGAGGTCGGCAGACGATCGGGTCCAGGCCTCATCCTCATGTCCACCGTAGACTGGATCTGTCCGGAACCGGCGTTTCACCGCTTTGTCGATCAGGTCATGCGCTACCGCCAGGCGTCCGTTATCTTAGCCGTGACGCCGTTTGTTGCTGACGAGAAGCCGCTTTGGGTGACCCTTGATCCTTCCGGGCGCGTCACAAGCATCGGTGGCGCCTCGGGTGACGTTGTAACGGCCGGACTCTACCTTGTATCCGGTTCGGTCTTTGCGGAGGCTCCTCATCCCGATACGGTGAACCGGCTTCGGGACTTTTTGGCATGGCTGGTCGCCCGTGGAGAGCCGGTTTATGGGGCGATCATTGACCAGGTCATCGATGTCGATCGCGCGGAGGACCTCCAGTTGGCTGAAACCTTATTACAAAGCGGGGTATAGGGGTTAGGATGGGGATTATTAGGAACGGAGGCAGCGCTTCATGATACCGCATCTTTGGGGGATTTATCGTGAACGGCAGCACTCGCCCGGTCGAGAATTCGATGATGCCGAGATCCTGAGGCTCGTCGCGAAACATGTTGAGGCAGCCGGCTATCAGGTGCACCTCAAAATGCCGGAGGAACTGAGGGGGATCGATGACCCGTCTCCGGCGCTCATATTTTTGATGTGCGAGCGGATCGAAACCCTCGGCCTGCTTGAACCGTTGGAGACGAAAGGCATCCCCCACGTCAATCCTCTGCAGGCTGTGCTGAACACCTATCGGGACCGCATGATTCCACTCCTTGTTGGGTCAGCGATTTCGATCCCAAGAAGTCAGATCATCTCAAGCAACTCGTCTGGCCCGGCCCATTCTTCGCCACAACTGGAGTCGTATACGTTCCCGATCTGGATCAAGCGGGCGGATGTCCATAATACCCAATCCGGGGATGTCGAACTGGTGCCGTCTCTGGAGCAGCTCCGCGCGGCGCTGGCAGTACTCCACGACAGGGGAATCTCCCGTGTGGTTCTGCAGCAGCACGTTCCGGGTGATTTGATCAAGTTCTATGGGATCGGGAAGCCGCGTATGGGTCGTCAGGAGGGCGCATGGTTCAGATGGTTTTATCACCGAGATCAGGAGTTGGCGCGGTATCCCTTCTCGGAGGAGGCGTTACAAGCCCTCACGCAACAGGCGGCCGCCGCTATCGGTCTTGAGGTCTATGGAGGGGATGCTATTATTACGCCTGCGGGGAAGATTGTTCTTATCGACATTAACGCCTGGCCTTCGTTTGCGCTGTTCCGCGAGGAGGCCGCGTCCCGGATTGCCGCATGGCTGCTGCATTGCGTAAGGAAGGAAGCGCTCCTATGAAGCGGACTATTCCTGGAAAGCGGTCACGGGCGATCGTCAAGCGGGAGGCGCGCCACATGGCCCCTGGGCTGCAGTCGATTGCGCTGTATTCCGGGTTGGCGATGGCAAGAGGGGAAGGGTGCACCCTGATCGATGAGGACGGCAACCGGTATCTCGATTTCATGGCGGGAATCGGTGTGGGAAGCATCGGGCACACGCACCCGCATTATGTCGAGGCGATGAAGGCTCAGATTGAGCGGCTGACGTTCGGCAGCTTTACCACCGAGAACCGGGCCCGATTTCTGACGCTGCTCGCGTCAATCACCCCGCGAGGACTCAAGCGGATCCAGATGTTTTCGGGCGGGGCGGAGGCGGTCGAGGCCGCGTTCCGACTGGCCAAATCAGTGACGAAGCGGTTCGAGTTTGTCGGGTTTTGGGGTGGATTCCACGGCAAGACGGGCGCGGTCCTTGGGCTGTTGGGGGACGACTTCAAGAAGCAGTTGGGGCCTTACATGCCCGGTCTGTACAGCGCCCCGTACGCCAACTGTTATCGCTGCCCCTTGAGGCTCCGGTATCCCGATTGCGGCCTCGCCTGTGCGGACTTCTTGCGTGATGTGATCCGATATCAGACCCAGGGCGAGATTGCCGCGGTCATAGTGGAACCGATCCAGGGAACCGCGGGCAACGTGATTCCGCCTCCAGGATTCTTGGGCGCGGTGCAGGCGATTGCCAAGGATCATGGCGCCCTGCTGATCGCCGACGAGATGCTCACAGGATTCGGCCGTACCGGTTCGATGTGGGGGTGCGATCACGAGCCGATTGTGCCTGATGTGATGACGGTCGGCAAGGGAATAGGCGGAGGATTTCCGGTCAGCGGGGTTATCTCGACACAAGAACTGATGGCGCACAAGCCGTTCAGCAATCCGAGCGGCAGTTCCTCGAGCTATGGAGGCAATCCGCTCGCGGCTACAGCCGGGCTGGCCGCCCTCGAGGTGATTCTGAAGGAGCAGCTTGTTGCGAATGCGAAGCGCGTCGGCGCGACTATGCTGAAGCAACTGGAAGCGATGAAAGAGAAATACCCGTTTATCGGCGACGTGCGGGGTCGAGGACTCTTGCTGGGGATCGAACTGGTGAAGGATAGGCAGACCAAGGAACCGCTTCCGAAATCCCTCACCCAGACGCTGTTTCAGAGCTGCATGAAACGAGGACTGCTCGCCATGTGCTATTCCCATAACATCCGGATCAACCCGCCGCTTGTTATCACCGAGGCGCAGGCGCTGGACGGTCTGGCCATCCTCGATGAGGCGTTCGCCGAATTGAAAAAAACAGGGTATGGGGGTTAGGGTATTGAGGAATGCTTTCGTATATCTAATCCGCAACCCCCAACCTTTAATCCCCGTTGTTAAGCTATGTTGAAAGGTGCGATCGTTGGCTTGGGAAATGTGGCGGTGAATGGGCATCTGCCGGGATGGGAAGGATGCGGGCGGGCCCGGATTATTGCTGCCGCCGATGCTCTTGAA
Organism: Candidatus Methylomirabilota bacterium; assembly: GCA_023249055.1. GTDB lineage: Bacteria > Methylomirabilota > Methylomirabilia > Methylomirabilales > Methylomirabilaceae > Methylomirabilis. The sequence continues at coordinate 26,694 of JAHFDH010000003.1, read as the reverse complement.
TCCAGGGTCGCGCAGGAGCGATGGCGTTTTCCTGAAGCCAGGCTCTACACCGACGTGTCGGCGATGTTGGCTGCCGACACCATCGATTTCGTCGATATCTGCACACCCCCTGGAACCCACGCATCCCTGATACAGCTGGCTTTGAGCCGAGGACTGCATGTGCTGTGCGAAAAGCCGCTCGTGCTCACCCCCGACGAGCTGCGGCTGATAAGAGATGCCAGAGCGGAAAGCGGTCGGATTCTCCATACGGTCCACAACTGGCGATATGCCCCGATCATCATGCAGGCAACGGCCCTGATCCGGCAAGGACAGATTGGGACGGTACAGCATATAAGCTGGCACGTTCATAGATGCGAACCATCGATCGCGGTGCAGTCGTTGCCGAATCGCATCGACAGCGCGACCCGCGATAACTGGCGGTTGGATCCGGCCATGGCAGGCGGCGGCATCCTGCTGGATCACGGCTACCACGCCCTGTATATCGTGTTGGATTGGCTGGGGGAGGAGCCGCGGACGATCGCGGCCACGCTGGAAAAGCGCCGGCATCCGGAGTGGCCGGTTGAGGATACGGCGAGTGTCCGACTGGAGTCGTCTGGAGCCGAGGCCGAAATCCTTTTGACGTGGGCCTCTTCTTCGCGGAGCAATCGTGCGGTTATCGAAGGAACCCGCGGGACCGTCCGGATAGAGGACGGTACCCTGGTACTGAAAAGCGAAGAGGGCGAGCAGAGCTGGACGTTTGAGCAGCCGCTCTCGCAGGGCTCCCATCACCCGGAGTGGTTTCGCCTGGTGAGGGACGATTTTCTGCTGGAGATTTCGGCTGTTGAGCCCGGCGGCGAGAATCTGACCATGGCGTCGCGCTGCGTGCAGCTTCTGCATAGCGCCAAGGAATCGGATAACCAAGGAGGCAAGGCGTTAGCCTTGTAGGGGCAGGGCACGCCCTGCCCATGAGAGCGCAGCAAACAGCGCCCCCTATAGTGTGGTGTAAACGAATGGTCCGTAAAGCAGCCACAATCGTCATCGTGATCTCAAAGGGTTCGGGCGAGGTCGGTCCGGATACCGTGATATTGGGTCTCCCATTGCTTCGACGGATCGTGTTGGTAGCCTCTCGTGCCGGCTACCAGGATATCCTGGTTGTGGATAATGGGTCATTTAAGTGCGGGAAGCTGCTGGAAGGAACGAAGGCGGTGCTGCTGCCTCCAGCGAGGTTAGCCGGCTATCAACCCTCCCCCCGTATCCTCGTGTTGACCGTTCACCTTCTCCCCCATCCCTCGCTGCTCACGTATCTGACCGAGATGCCGTTACACGCTGAAGCGATCTGTGCTCCAACCGCCGGGATCGCTGCCGTCGAAACGGCTACCCCCAACACCCTTCTGTCGATGATCGAGCGCACGAACGACGACCTGTCCCTCTTCTCCGAACTGGAGCAAGCCTACCGCCAAGTAAGCGCGTCCACAGATGAGGGGTGCTGGGTCAGGATTGCGAACCGAGCGGATCTTCCTGATGCCGAGCGGTGGCTCCTGCAGGGACTGGTCAAAGATACGGAAGGCTTCATGTCGAAGCATGTCGAGCGGAAGATCTCGCTGGCCGTCACGCGGCGTCTCGTGGACACGGATATGACCCCAAACCAGATGACCGCAGTGAGCGTGACGATAGGTGTCGTGGGGGCGCTGTTTTTCCTCTCATCCGCGCCGGCATATCAACTGATCGGCGCGCTGCTGTTCCTGCTGCATTCGATCCTGGACGGCTGCGATGGGGAGATCGCCAGACTCAAATATCTGGAATCTCGTTTTGGCGGTCTCCTGGATTTCTGGGGGGATAATGCCGTACACTCGGCGGTATTCGTGTGTATCGGTCTGGGATGGTGGATGGCCGATAGGGCGCTGTTGCCTCTGCTGATGGCCGGCTCGGCAACGGTGGGAGGCCTCCTCTCGGCGGGATTCGTCTACCAACAGACGATGCGGCATAAGACCTCGGAGGGACCGCTCTTTACATCCATCACGACCTCCGAAGCCCCGTCCCGCCTCTCTGTTCTTGCCGATGCCCTCGCAAGGCGGGATTTTATCTACCTTGTGGTGATCCTCTCGGCGTTTGGAAAAGCGCATTGGTTTCTGATTCTCTCGGCGATTGGAGCGCCGATCTTTTTCACGGTCGTATTGTGGAACTCATATAGGGAAGGGGTGCAGGTATGAGCCAAAAGAGTTCATTCTATCCTGAATTGAAACGGGACATTGCGTCCCCTCATGGTAAGTTGGGCGTGTTGATCCCCGGGCTGGGGGCGGTGGCCACGACGCTCATTGCGGGAGTCCACTTGATCAACAAGGGACTGTCTCAACCGTACGGTTCTCTCACGCAGATGCAGCGGATGCGCCTTGGCAAGCGGACCAGTCCTCGCTATGCGCCGATTAAGGAGGTCGTCCCCCTCGCAGACCTGAACAATCTGGTCTTCGGCGGCTGGGATATTTTTCCCGAGGACGCCTATCAGACCGCGTGCCATGCCGGAGTCCTGCCGAGAGAGATGCTGGATCAGGTCAAAGATCAACTGGAGGCGGTGAGACCGTGGCCGGCAGTCTTTGATCAAGCGTATGTGCGCAGGCTCTCAGGGACCAACCTGAAGTCGGGCCTGAGCAAGAAGCACCTGGCGGACATGCTGATCGAGGATATCGAGGCCTTCCGTCAAAGGGAAGGGATCCAGCGGGCCGTGATGATCTGGTGCGGATCGACAGAGGTCTTCATGCAGCCGGCTTCGGTGCACGAGACCATTGAGGCGTTTGAGGCCGGCCTGAAGGCGAACGCCCCGGAAATCTCATCGAGCATGATCTATGCCTATGCTGCCATTTCAGCCGGTGTGCCCTTTGCGAACGGCTCACCCAATCTGGCGGTCGATGTCCCGGCGCTGGTTGAATTCGCTCGTCAGCGCCACGTTCCGATTGCCGGAAAGGATTTCAAGACCGGCCAGACCTTTCTCAAAACCGTAGTCGCGCCCGGGCTGAAAGCCAAGATGCTGGGGCTGACCGGCTGGTTTTCTACCAACATCCTTGGGAACCGGGACGGCGAGGTGTTGGATGATCAGGGATCGTTCAGGACCAAGGAGGTCAGCAAGGGCTCCGTGCTGGAGGCTATTGTGCAGCCCGAGCTCTATCCGGAGCTGTACGGCCAGGTCTTCCACAAGATTCGGATCGAGTACTATCCGCCGCGCGGCGACGCCAAGGAGGGATGGGACAACATCGATATCTTCGGTTGGCTCGGCCAGCCGATGCAGATCAAGATTAACTTCCTCTGTCGGGATTCTATCCTGGCGGCGCCGGTAGCCCTCGACTTAGCGCTGTTTCTGGACCTGGCCCAACGGGCCGGGTTATCGGGGATTCAGGAGTGGCTCTCGTTCTATTTCAAGTCTCCTATGGCCCGACCAGACCTCAAGCCGGAGCACGACCTGTTCATCCAGCATCTCAAGTTGACAAACACCTTGCGCATCCTGGTCGGAGAGGAGGTGCTGGACCACTCCGGACTTGATTACTACGAATCCAGTGATGCCTATCGAGCAGGTATGGGCGGAGCCTGAGCCTATTCTGATCTGTGTCGAAGGGGCGGCGCGGTTACATCGATCCCTTCTTTGCCGTCGATCCCAACCCTTCCGACTCTCGCTTGAGTCGCATCTTCTTGACGAGGGCTTCGTACGACTGATCCCGGATGACCTTATCGAACTGGGTTCGGTAGTTTCCCACGATGCTGACCTCGTCGATCACGACATCGTAGGGAACCCAGGCGTTGCCTCGACGAAGGAGGGCAAAGTCAACAAAGGTCGGCTCGTTCCGTTTTGACAGGAACTTCGTTCTGACGGTGGCGTCGTGCTTATCAATCTGTTCCGAGAGATACGTCACATGCTGATCGCCAAGATGATCAACTACCAACGTGGTGTACGATTCTACAAACAGGTCCCCGAATAGCTCAACGAACTCTTTTCGTTCCTGAGCTGAACGCTTGGTCCAGTGGTTGGCCAGTGAGCGGCGAGCCATCTCCTGCAAGTCGAACCAGTGCAAGATCCGCTCCCTGACCATCGACTTCCGTACCGGCTCCTTCTCCTTCTCTTGTAAGGTGGGGTCCCTCGCGATAGCAGTAAGCTGATCCAGTTCGGTCTTGACCTGATCGGTGGTGTCGCTCGCGGAGGCGAACGCTACAGCGACCAACAATCCCAGCGCGAGAGTTCCACACAGCACACCTGTTCGTACGGTCAACCTCATTACGCTCGCCATGTCACTTCTCCTTTGAGTTGAACATCGTTTCCCGTTCTATATTTTGAACGCTCGGCTCAACCTGTCCTGGCACGTGTTCAGCCCGGAATCCGGAACCCAAGACCGCTTTTTTTAACGGGTGTTTCGCAACAACAGTGAGGAGAGCCGGCAATACGACCACAGACACCACCAGAACGGCGCCCACGCCCAGTGTGACCAGAAGACCGATGCTGTATGCGCCGCGGTGGTGAGCAATGAGAAGACTACCGAAGCCGATCATGGTTGTCAATGACGAGAGCGTCACACCCTTACCAATGCTCTTTGGCAGCACGGCGGCCTCACCTTCTTCTCGGAAACGATGGATAATCATTAGACCGTTTTCTACTCCGGGCGCTACAATCAACGGGATGATAATCAGGTTGGCCAGGTTAAACTTCAACCGGAAGAGCTCCATCAGACCGGCGATCCAGACGGCGCCGATCAGCAGCGGGACCTTCGCCAACAGAAAGTAGCGAAGATCGCGCAGATTTACCAGGAACAGTACGGCCACCCCGATCAACGCATAGATCCCTACCTGTTGATATCCTCGCTTCATCGCTGAGATGACCTCGTACCCCTTGACCGGGTCGCCGACGGCATCAGGATCCACCGATCTCAGGTCGCGCACGAACGCAGTCTGCGAGGCAAACTCCCACGGGTCGCCTTTGGGGTATACCCGAATCAGGTATGAACCGTCCCGCCCGACGAACTGCTTCTTCAGATCGTGCGGAATATCATCGAGTTTAACCGGACCGGAGGCCACGGCCCTGTCGAGGAGCGACATCTTGTCGTAGAAATCGTTGAACAGTTTATCCTGGAAGACAGTCAGTCTGCGAAGAACCTCCGCGGAGCCGCGTTGCTGAAGCCGCCGCTCAAATTGATCGACCAGGCTTCGTACGCGCGCCATCTGCTCGAAGGGTGGTTTCTCTTTTCCGGTCCACTTCTTCGCGTCCTCGGCTGTCAACATCTTGGCTTTAATCCGGTGCAGCGTGTTCAGCAGATCATCGAGATCAACCGGTTCCGGCTTGGGGGGTTGTGAGGGGTCCACCCCGGCCAGGAACGGTGTCAGTTCACGAGCCAACAGGAGCTTGCGTTCTTGATCCTCCGGGATGAGCATCGCGACACTCTCCGCCTTACTCACCGAGCGGAGGGCTTCGAGGGCTTTCGTCTTTGCTCTGACCTCTTCAAGGCTCTCAGCCAGGATCACTCCATAGATAGTCGAGCGTTCGGACTGCCTGATGATCTTCAGCTCCCAGTCCACCGATTCGGTTCCTTCCGCCTGAAGGTGGAGGACGTTGCCGTCGAATTCGATGCGGTTCATCGCATAGAGAGCCGCCGCCGTCACGATTGCCGACAGGAGCAGGACGGTGCGGGGCCGCCGATACCAGAATTCCATAAAATCCGGGGGCTTCGGCAAGTGTGGCAGCGGGAAATGAGCCTCACCGATCTTCACTTCAATGGAGCGCCTTTCAATGGGCGCGCCGGCGCGCCCCGCCGAACTCTCCATGGCAGGTCGCTTATCCCACAACAAGAGCAGCGGGGGCAACACGACAAAGGTCGAAACCAGCGTCAGCAGGAGGCCGCACCCAGTGATCAGACCCAGTTCCTGCAGAATGCTGACTCCCGTCAAAAGCAAAGTAAAGAGGCCGACGGAGGTCGTGATGGCCGCGTGCAGAATCCCCGGACCGGCGCCTTCGAACGCCTGTTCCAACGACTCGTGAACGGTTCGGCCTGCGCCCCGCTCCTCTTCGTACCGGGCCACAAGATGGATCCCATAGTCCATGCCGATTCCGATCAGCATCGGCGCCAACACCATCGACAGCATGTTCAGATGGCCGACCGTCACGGCGGCGAACCCGAAGGCCCAGCAGACCCCCATAACCAGCGCAATCATTCCCATGACAGGTCTGAACACGCTGCGAAAGACTATCACGACCAGCAGGGCTACCCCGCCAAGGGAGACAAGCGACATCAGACCGGAATCCCGTTGCGCGGCGGTCACCTCATCGTATTCGAGGGCGGGACTTCCTGTCACCCCGACCTTGACCCCCGGATATCGGGTGTGCAACGCCAGAATCTCCTGACGAATCTTTTGAATCGGTCGCTCAAACTTGAGCAGGCTGGTCGTATCAGCCCTCACGGTAGCCAGGATGAAGAGGAGCTGTTTGTTGTCGGACCACAGGTAGCCTTCCCGGTCGCCGTTCTCGTCGGCCTCGACCATGAACTGCTTCCACGGCGAGGTGTAGCTCCGAGGACCGCTTGCCCACGCTTCAAGCTGCGTGAGTAGCGCGATCAGCGGCTGAAGTTCCACGGGACGTATGACCTTGCCCTCTTCCTCTTCGCCCAGGAAGCCGGTAAACAGACGACCGACTAACGCCGAACTGATCTCTCGATGGATCAGTTGAAACAGGCGATTCACGCTTGGCTTGACGGACAGCTCCTTAATGAGCGAGGCATGTTCCTCAAGCTTGCTCCGCAGATCGCTGAGCTGTTCTGGAGTCAAGTACATCAGAAAATGATCTTCCAACGATGTGAGATCAAAGCGATAGATGACCTCCTCGATATCCGCCAACGCCTCCAGCCGTCCTGCCAGGACAGCGGCATAGCGCTTGGCCTGCTCCTGGTCGGCGGCCTCTACGACGATCACGACTTGGTCCGGGTCGCCGAACGCCTGATTGTAGCGTTCTTGAACTTGGCCCACTCTGCCGCTGAGAGAGGACATCGCCTGATGGGTGGAGGTAAAACTCAGCCGCCCAATCGCGACCCAGACCGAGACCAACGTCAGCAGTATGGCGGCGATCAGTGCGATCCTGGGGTAGGCGAGCACTGTATGGGACAGCAACTTTCGAAGACTCATCCGGCAAGCCTCACGTCAGACGGTGTACTCTAATGAGGGGCATGTTCGGGATCATCCGGCGATCGAATTGGTCACACGCCGCGTTCCCCTGTGATGCGATCGACTGGTGAGCGCGCTCGACCTGCGCCAGAAACCGATTCAGCCTCACCAGGGATCGATCCGGATCACAAGCCTGAACCTTTTGAACTCCTTCTTTCAGAAGAGAAATCGCGCCCATGGGGTTGCGGTTCGCCAGGTGGTGAAAGCCGACAGCGATCTGGATGAGCCCCTGCAACAGGAGGCGGTTCTCCTCCTGTTGGGTGAGCCATACCGTCTCGAGTATCTCGTGGACCTCGAAAAAGAGGCCCTCATTAAAGAGGTACGCAGCCTCTTCCAGCGCCCGATCTACCGAGCCGGTTGCTCGAGACCTCCGCCGCGACAGATCCTCCAACACCCGGCAGTAGGCGTCGATCCTGTTGGTTGCGGCCGTCCGTTCCGCTTGCAGCTCATCTCTCAGGGCCGATTGTTGCTGCCCGCTCGCCAGAGCCTCGAACGAGCGGAGCAAATAGAGTCGCCCAGCCTGGTCTTTCATCTGGAGCGCCTCCTTCAACAGCTCGCTCAGTCGGTCACGAAGCTCCAGACTGCGGATCGGCGGTGGAACGGTTTGCATCGCGTATTCGACAAACTGGCTGGACGGCCCTCCAGCGCGTACGTTATTTCCGGCGTCCTATGACGTCCGCTTGGCCATCTCCTCTTCGCGCAAGGCACGACGGAGCACCTTCCCCACAAGCGTTTTCGGCAACTCGTGCCTGAATTCGACCAGGGTGGGTACCTTGTACTTAGCCATCCGCTGCTTGCAGAAGTTGATGATCTCCTGCTCGGTAGCGCGCTCTCCCTCTTTCAGAACGATGTAGACCTTCACCGTCTCTCCCCGGTATGGGTCAGGCAGGCCCACGGCCACGGCCTCTTTGATACCGGGATGCTCGTACAGCGGTTCTTCAACCTCCCGGGGATAGATGTTAAAGCCGCCCGCGATGATCATCTCCTTTTTCCGGTCTACGATGGTGAAGTAGCCCTGCTCATCCATATAGCCGATGTCGCCTGTGCGCAACCATCCGTCCCGGAGCACCATGGCGGTCTCGCCCGGCTGATTCCAATATCCGGCCATCACCTGGGGGCCTTTGACCGCCACCTCGCCGGTCTCGTTCGACGGCAGCGTGCGCTCACCAGTCTCCAGGTCTACGATCCTGGCGTCGGTATCCGGGAGCGGCAGGCCGATCGCCCCGGCCTTCCTCGCGCCAAAAAGGGGGTTAGCGTGCGTGACCGGAGAAGCCTCGGTCAGACCGTATCCCTCTACAAGGCGCGCGCCGGTCAACGCTTCAAACCGGTTCGCCACCTCAAGCGGCAATGGCGCAGCCCCGCTCAAGCAGGCCTTGATCGACCGAAGGTCGTACCTGCCGACATCGGGATAATTGTTGATGGCGACGTACATCGTTGGAACGCCCGGGAAGAGGGTGGGTCGGTACTTGGCGATTGTATCCAGGACTTCCTGCGTCTTGAATTGCGGCAACAGTACCATCGTGTGGCCCAGCGAGATGCAGAGATTCATAACCACCGTCATCCCGTAGATATGGAAGAACGGGATCGCTCCGAGAAAGACCTCGGCCTCGTCGTGTTGTCCTTTGACGGAACTGGGGGTGGGCCCCTCGACAGGGCTCAGGGCGGGCTTTACCAGCCATGCGCCCGTTTGTATCGTATTGGCCACCAGATTTCTATGCGTGAGTATCGCGCCTTTGGCCAGACCCGTCGTACCCCCGGTGTACTGGAGCAGCGCCGGGTCATCCGGACCGACCGTGGTTGCGGGGGGTGTCGCAGGAGCGGAGGTCAGCAGCTCCGAAAACCACTCCGTTCCCGGGCTTTGCTCCACTACAGGTCGGTGTCCCTGTGGCTTTTCCTTCAAGAGGGTAAAGAGCAGCCGGAGTATGGGCGGGAAATACTCTTTGATATTGGTCACGATAATCCGCTTCAGGCGGGTTTTGGAGGCGACCTCCTTGACGAGCGGGTAGAGTTTCGACAACACAACGATGGTCTCGGCGCCGGAATCGTTCAGCTGGTGCTCCAGCTCTCGTGTCGAGTAGAGCGGGCTGGTCGAGACCGCCAGTCCTCCGGCTCGCAATGTACCGTAGTACGCGATAACCATCTGGGGGCAGTTCGGCAGGAAGAGCGAGACCCTGTCGCCCTTCGCCAGTCCGCGGTCAGCAAGGGCGGCTGCAAATCGCGTCGCAGCCTCATCGAGGGCGCGATACGTCAGTTTCGTGCCATAGAAGATGATCGCCGTTCGATCCGGATACTTTTGTGCGGAGATCGATAAGAAGCGGTGGAGCGGGATATCCGGATATTCGAGGCGTGCGGGAACCCACGGGTCATAGTGGGCGAACCAGCGGCGGTCAAGGCCTTGATTCGCAGGAGCGGCTACGCTCGCCATTCTGCACTCCTTTGACTTCCAGTGGTCCCTGTGCCTGCTGATGGCATGACCGCGCTCGAGATATGACGCCTATGAATCGCCGTAAGGCCTTATTGGTGACACTGAGGATCCTCAGAAGCGGCCAGCGGGTTCTGAACTCATACCGCTCCCTCAACAGGCTCAGATATTGACGGGGTCAGGATTGGTATATTGTAGAGTTAAAGTATAGCGTATCTCAACGCAGCTTCGCAACGGGAAATAGCTTACCGCATGGTTCAGAACACCGCATGCGAGACCGGTTGCAGGCATCCGGCCGTGACGATCAGGCGGCAAATACGAGGAGTGTGGCGACGATGACAGCGGCAATGGCTCCGATTAAGAGAATGAAGGGCCAAGCGGTTCGGTCCGGATCGTTGGGCGTTGAACCAAAGGCCATGACTATCCGTCGATGAGGACTATGAAGCGTTGTCTCAGGCAACTGCTTACTGCCAGCGCGTGAGGATTGGGCGAGACTCGCTGCGCTCGGCCTTGGCTTGGCGTAAAAGGTCGGGTCGGTCCGTGATGATCCCGTCAACCCCCAGATCGATGAAGTGGCCCATCTGAGCCGGCTCATTCACCACCCACACCACAAGCTGGAGTCCGGCGGCGTGGCAGGCCTCAACCTCTGTGTTTGTGACAAGGTTGCACTCGAGGGCCAGAGCGTCTGCCTTGCACGCTTCCGCAATCATCGGCATCGATACCGGCCGCCCTACGAGTAAGGCGGCAGTTCGAAGGGATGGTTCAAGCTCTTTCAGTCTGAACAGCGCGTGATGATCGAACGACGCGACGGCCACCTGCGAGATCACCTGATGTTCGCGCAGGATTGTGACCAGCCGCTCCTCGATACCGGGAAAGAAGGCTGACCCTGCCTTGACCTCGAGCGCGAGCACAATCTTTCCGGCGAAACGGTTGAGGACCTCGGCGAGGGTCGGGATCCGCTGACCGGTAAAGCGCTCGTCAAACCAGCGGCCGGCGTCAAGCTGCTTGAGCTCCTGTACGCTGCGCGCATGGACCGCTCCCCGGCCGTCGGTGGACCGGTCCAGCGTCTGATCGTGGATGACGACTAACTCGCCCTCCCGGCTGACGTGCAGATCCAGTTCGATGGCGTCGGCTCCCAGTTCAATCGCCTTTTCAAAGGCGACCATCGTGTTCTCTGGCGCAAACGCCGAGGCTCCTCGATGTGCAACGTTGAGTATCACGGTGCTCCTCCTAATGCCAGCAGGGTACGCATTCAGCGATCAGCTGTCAGCCAGGAAGGATCTGTTTAAATCTGTTCAAATCTGACTGCTGAACCCTGACAACCCTAGACTACCAGGACCAGCTTGCCGAACAGCTTCCGGTCCTCCATCGCACATTGCGCCGCTGCGGCATCTGTGAGGGGGAAGACCCGATCCACGACCGGCTTGAGCGTCCCGCGTGCTATCTCCTTCACGATCTGCAACAGATCGGCCTTGGGGCCCATGAAGCCGCCCATGATCGACAACTGCCGCATGAACAGGTATCGGATATCAGTCTGGGCGAGGTGGCCTGCGGTCGCGCCGCAGGTTACGAGGCGGCCCCCGGCAGCCAGAGCCGGAATCAGCTTTTCGAACACGGCGCCTCCCACATGCTCGACGATCACATCTACTCCTCGCTTGGCCGTGAGGCGCCGCACCTCGGCGACCGGATCCTGGCTAGTATAGTCGATCCCCTCATCGGCCCCAAGCGTCTTGGCTTTGTCAAGCTTCTCATCGGTGCCGGCGGCGGCGATGACGCGAGCGCCGAACAGCTTGGCGATCTGGATGGCGGCGCTTCCAACCCCGCTTCCCGCCCCCATCACCAGCACGTCATCACCCCGTTTCACGTGCGCGAGATTGACCAGCATGTTCCAGGCGGTCAGAAACGTCAGCGGGAACGCCGCTGCGGCTTCGAAGCCCATCCCCTCCGGCATCGGCAGAATATTGACCTCTGGAACTTTTACGTACTCCGCGTATCCGCCGTCGATCCGGTAGCCGCCTACGATTTCGTACGAGCGGCAGAGATTGTCGCGGCCGGACAGACAGGAGGCGCACTGGCCACAGCTTACCCCCGGCGAGACGACTACCCGTTGACCGGGTGTGATGCGGGTCGCACCACCTCCAACCGCCGCCACCTCACCGGCGATATCCGAACCGGAAATATGAGGTAGGGGGATCTGCATCCCCAGCATCCCTTTTCGACACCAGAGATCCAGATGATTGAGGGCGCAGGCCTTGACCTTGACCAGCACCTCTTGGGGGGCGATGACAGGGTCGGGGGTGTCTTCGTACCTCAGGACCTCTGGCCCGCCGTGCTCATGAAATCGTACGGCTTTCATGGAATGGCCTCCCTGATACTGAACGGCGTCACGCTGCGCCCTCCCTGGAACCTGAAACCCGTCATAGGCGCAACTAATCGATGCGGTAGTGACAGCCGCGGCTGATCCGGCACTCCATGGCCGCGAGCAGGATAACCAGCGCCGTCTGAATACCGCTGCGCAGACCGACCATGGCGTCGGTGACTTCGGCCTTCTCATAGAATCTCAGGATCTCGAGACTCAGTTCCCGCAGAATTTCATGGGCTCGATTCAGCCGTTTGGCGCTGCGAACGAGCCCGACGTAATTCCACATAGTCTGTTGGATGCTGAGCCAGTCCTGGGCGATCAGCGCCGGATCAACCGGTTCGCGCTCATACCGCCAGGACTCAATCTGAGGAAAGCAATATTCCTCATTCCCCGCAATGAGCGCTGCGGCCTGAGCGCCGGCCCGGGTTCCCCACACCAGACATTCCAACAGGGACGTACTGGCCAGACGATTGGCGCCATGCAACCCGGAACAGGCGACCTCGCCAACGGCCCGCAGGCGATGCAGGTTCGATCGACCCCACTCATCGACGGCAACGCCGCCGCAACTGTAGTGCGCGGCGGGGACGACAGGGATGGGTTCTGTGGTGATGTCAATTCCGTACTTCAGGCAATGCGCATAAATCCCGGGAAACCGTTCACGGACCTGATCGGCCGGCTTGTGCGACATGTCGAGATACGCGCAGGGCTCACCCGATTCCAACATCATCTGGTGAATCCCGCGCGCGACCACATCCCGCGGGGCCAGCGATCCATCCGGGTGATACGCGGTCATAAATTCCCGGTCTCTCCCGTCCACCAGACGGGCGCCCTCGCCTCGCATCGCTTCGGAAATGAGGAATCGGCCGCTTGGGTGGAAGAGTGTGGTGGGGTGGAACTGAACGTACTGCATATTGATGCAGCGGGCACCGGCGCGGTAGGCCATCGCAATGCCGTCGCCGCGAGCGCCGGCCGGATTGGTGGTATGCAGAAAGACACGTCCAAGTCCGCCGGTTGCGAGAATCGTCTCTTTCGCGAGGATGGGAAAGATCTCGCCGCTCGCCTGATCCAACACGTACGCCCCAATGCACGTCTGAGGTTTGTAGACATCAAGCGGTTCCACCGAGTGGTGGGAGATCGTGAGCAGATCGACGGCGGTGGCTGCGCAGAGCAGCTTGACCTTCGGATATGAGGCTATCCTTTCGATGAACGCGCGCTGGATCGCCGATCCTGTCTGATCCTTATGATGGAGGATACGCGGGAGCGAATGCGCGGCCTCAGCGGTCAAATCCCATCGTGTCGACACCTTCGAGGATTCGTCGAACGGAACCCCCAGCTCATCAATGAGAATCTCCTTCACCAGCTTTGGGCCTTCACGGCTGGCCAGCAATGCCGCATCAGGCGAACTGAGACCCGCGCCGGCAGCGATAATATCAGCCACCAGCTTTTGAGTGGAGTCATCCGTCCCCTGATAGATGATGCCGCCTTGAGCCCAAAAGGTGCTGCTCTCCTCCGGGAGGGGTGACCGCGTAAGCAGTGTGACCTCGACGTCCCGTTTCGCGGCCGCCAGCGCCGCGGCACATCCTGCGAGGCCGCTGCCGATGATCAGGATATCTGTCTTCATGCGGGATGAATTTTAAAACTCATATCGACGGCAGGGACGGCCTGGGTCAAGGCTCCAATAGAGATCCAGTCGACTCCGGCCTCTGCGAATGCCCGAACATTGTCGAGGTTTATTCCGCCTGACGCTTCGACCACGATCGTATTGCCGCGCTCGTGAGCGCGCACGCAGGTCACCGCCTGTCGAACCGTCCCCGGGTCCATGTTATCGAGGAGTACGGCGTCAAGGGCGTACCGGAGGGCCTCCTGCAGCTCTTCGAGCGTCGTCACCTCGACCTCAAACCGGTGCGGCCGGCTCTCATGTTGTCGGGCTGTTTCGATGGCGGCGCTGATGCCGCCCGCCAGTCTGATATGGTTATCCTTGATCAAGATCGCATCGTCGAGTCCAAAGCGGTGGTTGATCCCGCCGCCCACGGTCACCGCATACTTCTCAAACACCCGCAGCCCCGGCGTTGTTTTTCGTGTGTCGAGAATTTTGGCCGGCGTCCCGCGGACAGCCGCCACGAAATGTTTCGTCAGCGTCGCGATTCCGCACAGTCGCTGGAGCAGGTTTGTCGCGACGCGCTCGCCGGCCAGCAGCGCCCTGGCCTGGCCACGGATGGACGCCGCCAGATCGCCTTCGCGCAGCTCGTCACCGTCCCGACGGCGGCTCTCAACAATCAGACCTTCATCTAAAAGGGTGAGAGCATCGATGGCCAGATCGATCCCGGCCAGCACGAGAGGTGCTTTGGCGATAAAATGTCCGATCGCCTGTTGATCCGGCGGCACAATGGCAAGGGTCGTGACATCACCCTGGCCGATGTCTTCCCCAAGAAAGCTCTTGAGGGCCTCTTGGCGGCTGATCCGAACGAGGGATAGGGGCATGGGGGTAAAAGGAGAGGCAGTCCTAACTCATATCCAGCATGCGCTGAATCGGCCGCAAGGCACGGAGTCGCAGCTCTTCATCGAGCGTGATTTCCGGGGTCCGGTGTTTCATGCACAGGTACAGCTTCTCCATGGTGTTGAGTCGCATGTGAGGGCACTGGTTGCAGGCGCAATCCCCGTCCGGAGGGGCCGGGATAAATGTTTTATCCGAGCAGGCCTTCTCCATCTGGTGAATGATGCCGGGCTCGGTTGCGATGATGAACTCGGTGTCCGTGCTCTGCCGGACGTAATTCAGGAGCCCGCTTGTCGAGCCGATGTAGTCGGCATGCTGAAGCACGCCTGCTTCGCACTCGGGATGCGCAAGCACCTTCGCGTCAGGATGGTACAGCATAAGTTGCACGAGTTTCTTTTCAGAGAACGTCTCGTGCACGACACAGGTGCCGGGCCACAGCGTCAGATCGCGGCCGGTCTTTTTTATCAGGTAGCGGCCCAAGTTCTGATCGGGCGCAAAAAGAATCGGCTGCTCCTTCGGGATCTGATTGATAATCTTTTCTGCGTTGCTCGATGTGCAGATGATGTCGCTCATCGCCTTAATCTCAGCAGTACAATTAATGTAGCTGATGACGATGTGGTCCGGATATCTTTCTCGAAAGCGGCTGAAGAGTGGCGCCGGACATCCTTCCGCCAGCGAACAACCGGCCGCTAAATCGGGGAGCAGCACCTGCTTCGCGGGGTTCAGGATTTTCGCCGTTTCCGCCATAAAGTGGACGCCGGCAAAGACAATCACCTTGGCGCTCGTTTTTGCAGCCTGTTGGGACAGTTGCAGGCTGTCGCCGATGACATCGGCAACGTCCTGAATTTCAGAGTCCTGGTAGTAGTGCGCTAAGACGACTGCATGCAGCTCTTTTTTCAGCCGTTTAATCTCTTTTTCGAGATCAAGCAGGGCGCTTACCTCATTTTCTTCAACGAAACCACCGACTTTCATCTGTCAGCTCCACAGGTACGGATGCTTGCTTGAAAACGGAGTATAACACAGGTGGAGCAAAATGCGGAGGGTAAGTTTCGAGCCATTCTAGTTGTGAAAACCGATTGACTCCCGGTATTCGAAACGAGAACCTTTCGTTGCAAGGAGTTGCGGATTTCGGGCGGTGACGTGACGGACGGCAAAACCGCACTTCTTGCAGCGCTTATAGATGAAGCTCCAGCCCTCTTCGTGCTGTTCCACCCCGATCTGTTCCATCTTAGAGTAACAGCATGGGCCTGGTGAAGATGGTGAGATCATTCGCTTCGGATAAGTGTTGACCGGCCTCTTTTGGTCAGTGTATTCGATAATTGTCGCCATCTTTTACCCTCGTCGTCTTAACTGCCGTCTCTGTTCTGTCTGCCTATATCGCGCAAAGGCTGTTTGCCCATGAAGGGGACCAAGCCAACCATTCACAACGTCCTCGGTTGTACAATAATATGCACAATAAGACGCCGCGGCAGGTGCATTCGTTTAAACCGAAAGTGGCAACCCGCCATCAACAGAACACGTCCGGATAACTTTAAACAATCTGAGCCACATGGGTCAAAGGAGAATTAGAGATCAGGTTAACAGAGCGAGCAGTCAGCGGCCGGCTGGATCTATGAGAGAAGAAAGCAACAGATAGTTGAGAGGATGGGGTAGAGAGGAGAGCCCTCCGGGGGGTAGCGGATAGGCTCTCCTCTGGAGCCCCTTGGACGCGACATAAGCTTTGGAAACGGTCGTCAGTTGAACGACCATGCCAAAGACAAGGATGTTGCGATAATACTAGGCAACAAGCGTGCCACATCAAAATCCGGCTGCCCAACTCTCTCTTGTTCAGGGGATGGCCGGTCAACCTGGTGAATTTAAGCGCGCGATGACAGACCGACGAAAGGAGAAGATCCGGCTGGTTCTAACGTTGCGTTAA
The DNA here is from genome assembly GCA_023249055.1 of Candidatus Methylomirabilota bacterium. GTDB lineage: Bacteria > Methylomirabilota > Methylomirabilia > Methylomirabilales > Methylomirabilaceae > Methylomirabilis. The sequence goes on along the minus strand of JAHFDH010000003.1, from coordinate 10,334 downwards.
AAGATAGTACCTAATCGCATACAACATAGGATCGAAAAAGATACATAGACGACGATCTTATGGCTGCGTCAAGAGCCGCCTTTCTTGATGGGGTTCGAGTCCGCCTTCACCTCCAGCAACCGGACCAGTTTGACGAGGTAGGTGCGCTGAAGCCCAAGGAGCTCCGCCGCCTTAGTCTGATTACCCTGCGAACGCTTGAGCGCATCCTGAATCACCCACCGCTTGAACTCCTTAACGGCTTCGTGGAATTCCTTTCCTCTGAACGATTCACGGCGAGGGCCTGTGGTGATCTGAAGCGGCAGGTCCTCCGAGCCGATCTGATCCCCTATGCTCAAGACCATAGCCCGTTCAACCACATTCTCCAGTTCGCGCACGTTTCCCGGCCAATGATAGGCCATCAAGTCGTCCACCGCACCGAGGCCAAGGCGCTTCAAAGGTTTTTTCAGCTCGCCCGCGTACTTTCTCAGGAAGTAGTCGACCAACGCAGGAATATCTTCTTTCCGTTCCCTCAACGGCGGCAGCTTGATGCTGACGACGTTCAGCCGATAGTAGAGGTCTTCCCGAAAGCGGCCCTCTCGCACTGCCCGTTCCAGGTCGCTGTTGGTGGCCGCAATCACGCGGATGTCGGCCTTAATCGGACGGGTTCCCCCGACTCGCTCAAACTCGTGGTGTTGCAACACCCGAAGGAGTTTCGTCTGGGTGCCGATCGGGACCTCCCCTATTTCGTCGAGAAAAACCGTGCCGCGATCCGCAATCTCGAACCGGCCTCTTTTGAGCTGATGTGCGCCGGTGAAGGCTCCCCGTTCGTGGCCGAACAGCTCGCTTTCCAGCAACTGCTCCGGGATGGCTACACAATTCACGACAGTGAACGGGTAGTGCGCCCGAAGACTCCACTGGTGAATGCTTCTGGCCAGAACCTCCTTGCCGGTTCCGCTTTCGCCCAGGAGCAGGATGGTTGAATTGCTGCCGGCAGCGCGGCGGGCGAGCTGCAGCAGCTGCTTCATGGTTGGATTGTCCGCTATAACCTTAACGAGACGGTCCTCCATTTCCGTCTGCAAGAGGCGACTGTGTGCCCGCAACGACTCCCGCTCGAATGCCTTTGTCAGGACGATCTCCAGATGTTGTGAATCAACAGGCTTGGTGATGAAGTCGTAGGCGCCCTCTTTCATTGCTTCGACAGCTGCTTCGACAGTGGCGTGCGCGGTCACAACAATGACGGTCGGTTCCAGTCCTTCACGTTTCAACGATCTGAGAACGTCGATTCCCGACATCTTCGGCATCTGCAGGTCAAGCAGGACCACCCCGGGCGCCTCCTCGCGGACCTGTTCGAGGGCCTCAGAGCCGTTGGATGCAACAAGCGCCTGAACGTTCATGATCCGCAGCCGGCCCTGAAGAATCTTCCTGGCCGATGGATCATCGTCAACGATCAGTACTTTCGTTCGATATGCGTCCATCTCTCCTCCGACATACGGCTCTTCCTGCGCTTGACACCAACCGTATCCTGCCGATTTCTATCATCTCTTCCCAAATATGTGCTCACGGACCCAAGAAGCCTCGAATCATCTCCAGGAGATCCCTCGGCCTGAAGGGCTTTGCGACATAGGCATTGCAACCCGCGTCCAAGGCCAAACGATCATCGCCACTCAGAGCAAACGAGGTGATGGCGATGATCGGGATCTGGGCAAGTGAGGGGTCAGCCCTCACCCTCCGAGTCACTTCAAGGCCGGAAAGCTTAGGCAACTGAACATCCATCAGGATCAGATCAGGTCGCCGGCGCGCTAATGCGTCGAGCGCTACCTCTCCATTGTGAGCCTCCATGATCTCATAGCTGTGTTTGGAAAGGAGGTCCCTGATGATCTTTCGATTGTATTGGTTGTCCTCAACATGCAAGATCAGTTTCCCGCTCACAGGCTGCCCCCCGACTGAGTCCGGAGAGGAATACGGAAGTAGAAGATTGATCCCTTTCCAACCTGACTTTCCGCCCAGATGGAGCCCTCATGCATCTCAACCAACCGTTTGGCGATGCTGAGGCCGAGACCGCTTCCACCGTATTCCCTGGTGATGGAGCTGTCGACCTGGCGAAATTCGGCGAAAATACTTTTCAGCTCTTCGGCAGGAATGCCTATTCCCGTATCCGCAACGGCGATCTCGATAAAATCCGAGGCCTCGGGGTCGGGGGTCGGGGGTTCGGGTTCTACGCTCGCCGCTCGCCGCTCGCCGCTCGCCGCTCGCCGTGCGGTGACCGTGATGGAACCGCCTCTGGGGGTGAATTTAATGGCATTGCCGACGAGATTCATTAAGACCTGAGTAATGCGCTTGCTGTCGCTCAACGCGGGCGGCAGACCCGTCTCAACGCGACTGGCCAACTCCAGCCGTTTCTCTGCTGCAAGCGATCGGGTTGCTGAGATCGTAGAGTCGATTAATGATTGAATAGAGCATTCACCCAGGTTCAACCGCATCTGTCCGGCTTCAATTTTCGAAAGATCCAGGACATCGTTGATCAGCCTGAGCAGGTGCCGGCCGTTGATATGGATGTCTTCAATCGACTCGCGCAACTCGTCCGGGACCGTACCATAGACCCCATCCATGATCAGCTCGGCAAAACCCAGGATTGCATTTAAGGGTGTTCGCAACTCATGACTCATATTGGCCAGGAACTCTGATTTGTGGCGACTTGCCCGCGCGAGTTGGCGGTTGGTTTCTACCAATTCAGAGGTCCGTTCGCGAATCCGATCCTCCAGGTGTCGGTTCAGGTCCCGCAGCTCTATGGCCACTCTCGCCCGTTCATCCAGGGTACGCGTTAATGCTTTGGCCATCTCGTTGTAGGTGGTCGCCAATGTCCCGAGTTCATCCTGAGAATCGACCGGGATTTCCTGATCGATCTGCCCCTCGGCCATCCGTGCGGTAGATTCTGTCAGCCGAGTAATCGGCTGCGTGATCCTCCGGGAGAGGGCATACGCGGCGAGCGCGCCGCCGACCAGAAAGACGACGGATAGAATAGCCCAGAGTTTGATCAAGTAGGCCGAGTGGGCATCAATATTCCGCATCGACAGGCCGACCCTTGCAAATCCAATGACACGGCTCCGGTTCTCGCCGGGACCTCGAGTCGATTGGGGCATCCCGAAGTATTGTTCTTCGACCAGGCGGACTTCGGTAGAGAGGATCGGCGCATAAAACTCCAGAAACGACTCCGTCCCGGCTTCCTTCATGATCGTGCTGGTCGGTTGGCGGTCGGTGAGCATCTGTGCGCGGAGCTCGGGACTCAAGGTTTCAGTGGTCGAGGTGAGGCCGGGTTGGACCAACGCTTTACCTCCGCCGATCAGACGCTTCCCAATGTCGTTGTAAATAAGAACGTAGGCGACATCCTCTTCACCGGTAATCCCGCGCAACGCAGCATTCAACAGCCGCTCATCCTCGCTGAATACGCCGAGTTCGCTGCTGGCGGCCAGATTGCTGGCAAGCGCCTTTCCGCGTTTCACAAACTCGCTGTGCAGCAATCTGTTATGCTGATACAGCGACATCCCGCCGAAGAGGACACAGAGGGCCAGAATCATCGGAATGATCGACAGCAGAACCTTTGTCCGGAATCTGGTTATCCGCCTGATTCTCATCCGTTCACCTTATGCCACGATCTGGTCCCTCTTGAGCTATCGGATCACCACGTCAGCCCGGTCGAGGATCTCCTTGGGGATGTGCACCCCGAGCTTGCCGGCGCTCTTCAGATTCACCGTTAACCGCAGCTTTCTCGCAGTTGTGACAGGCATCTCTTCGATGCGTTTACCGGCGAGGATCCCGCTTGCCAACTCCGCAGCCTGGCTTCCGATATCCCATCCGCTCTCAAAAGAAAGACCGAAGAGAGCGCCCATGCGGACCTGGTTCTCCGAGAGTCCCAGGACAGGAATCTTATGTCTGAAGGAGAACAGCAGCATGTACTGAACCGATTCCGGCGCCAGAACGGTCAGATCCGGTAAAATCCAAAGGGCGTCGATCTCGTCCTGCATGGCTTCCAGGGCAGCAAACGAGTCCTTTGGCGAGGTAACAGCCTTGGTGACGAGCCTGACACCATGATCTTTGGCGAGCCGCTCAGCTTGCCTCACCAACCAGCCGGTCTTAGAGGGATCATAGATAACGCCGATTCTTCCGACGTGGGGCGAGATCGTTTTCAGCAGGGCGAGTTGTTGCTCTATCGGAACATTCATGCTGGCGCCGGTAATATTGCGGGCCTCCTGTCCGATGACTGTGGTCGGGTTCAACACCATGGCAAAGACGACCGGGATATCTTGTACCTCCTCAGCCACAACCTGCAAGGCCCAGATCCCCACTGCAAGGATGAGGTCCGGCTTGGGTCCGGACCTGAGTCGCGCTAGAAACTTCTTGCCTTTCTGGAGATCTCCCTGCATATCGTACTCGATGATAGCAGACCCCTGCGAACCGTTCCTGAATCCCTCCAACGCTTCATTGTAGACATCGACATCGGCGCTCTTGAGCGCAATGATCTTCGCTGCCTCTGTCAATGAAGGGAAGGTCGCAACTGCAGTGAGGAGTGCGAGTGATGAGAGGAGGTGGCCAATACGAATTGTCTGAATTACCATGAACTAGAAGAGGTACTCGACCGCAAAGGTTGGAATGAAGTCGGCTCGAAGACCACTGCCTTTATTGAGAGGGATCTGAAAGTTCGCGCCTAAGAACCAGGAGCCGATGGGGTTCCATTTGGCGCCAAGCGAGAGGTCCACGATGTTGTTGCCTACTCCGTTCCCATTCGGCTTCGAAAATCCCATGATATCGGCTATGACTGTTAACCGTTCCAGAAGGCGCGCGTCAAAGCCTCCCGCATAGCGGATCTTGCTCTGGCGCGTGTCCCTGGTATCCCTCACATACCCCAGGTTGAGGTGTGGGGTAAACCAGCGACCATAGGTCCTGGACGCCACCAACAGGCCGGTGAGATTGGTGCCGCCTGTTCCCAACAGGTTGTCCCTGCTCCCGGTTGGAAGCTTCGCCTCCACCACAGTCGACAAATCCGGAAGCGCTGAGTGGCTTGTAAACAGGTTGTATTTTGTCCGAATGATCACGTCCCCCACGCCCGTAGTATCACCGCCGCCCGAAGCGGTGAGCGAGCTTGAGCCGTTCCTAAAGAGATGGACAGGACTCCCGTTCACGAAGGTGCCGCCTGGGTTTCCGTTCTTGTCAACGATAGCGGCCTGGCCGTCTGCCCGAAATCGAAGATGGACCACCGGAACGACGACACCGATGTCCCACGAGGAGGTCACACCATAGGTTGCAATCATGGCGAAGAGGTCCTCGCTGATATCAAGTTTTAGACGTACCAGGACCTGGTCACTTTCGGATCTGAAGGTACCGCGCCTATCGATGATGCCATTCTGATTGATGTCCTCAGCCGCAAAGATCAAGGGCACGTTCTCCAGGTCCGACCCTTGGAATTGCGTGAAAGCGATTCGGGTATAGGTAAAGTTCACATCGAGACGCCGGGCCCCCAAGGTAGGCGCCCGCTCGGTCAGGAGGGGACCGAGGCTCTCAGTGGTTCGGATCGGAGTTCCGCGTTCAAGGTCGAAAGTAAACCCCGTCACGGAAGAGTTAAACGAGACTATTCCAAAGGTTGAGGAGATCTGATCATTGAGTTGCTCGAGACCTTGTCTCGATGAGGCTTGGAAGTCGCCAGCCCGTGAGCCGCTACCGGGCAGGGCTCTGCCGGGATCGAGAATAATGCCATCCGGACCAAACACATTTCTGATCGTATCGCGGAGCGGTCCCGCCGCTTCCGCATTCCCGACCAGCAGCCCTACAGCCAACGAGGAGACGATAATTCGTTGCCAGATAGTGAACTGACGCACCCTTCTCATTAAACGCCCCTTCGCCCCTCCACTGAAGAGTCCGCCAGGACTAATTTCACCGCCGTTCCCGTGTATGTCATCTTCGTGGCCGTGAACGTGACAGCAGGGAAGACGAGTAATTTCCTCGGGTCCGTATGCTGGTAACTGTCTGTAGTCATTTTCAGATCAACGACCGCGTGGGCGCCCATCTGGAGTGCTTGTTTGATCAGACTGTGCATTGCCTCCCGCTCGGCCAGTTGCCGTTCGTCATCGTTTGAGGCGGGTATGCGGGAGGTCCCTGCCACTGGACCCAGTACCTGTTCTGTCGCCCGGCCGGGAATGGCGTCCGATGTCGCGATAGCCACCCGATTCTGGAAGTACTGGATCTCCTTGTCCAGGGCGATTCTTTTCCACTTGAGCCTGTACGTATAGAGAAAAGGCCAAGCCAAACCAAATAAGGCCATTACCACAAAGATGACAGCGGCTACCGCAGCCATGTTAACCTCCTATGGTTCCTGCCCCTGCCGTTCCGATCTCCGGTGCGTTCAGCTGGTCACTCCAGCACGACGGTCTCATACACCCGCAAGCGACTGTACGGCTATGCTGCCGGCGTGCCGCTGGTCGACAGCCGTAATTGGCTTACGCGCTTTATACAATGACAATGTGCCGAATAGCGTCGCAAACCGGGCCGTCTCTGAAACCTTCTCAAACCCGGTGTTCAGGAAGAGCGCCGGCAAACGCCCCTGTATGTTGTCGGCGGTCCTGGCGAAACTGTCGCCGAGGCATACAGTAAAAGCTAATATGCGCATCAGCAGGTTGTGCGGTTGACCCCAGTCGGCGACGTGCAACTCGCCCCCCGGGCGCAGGACACGAAAGATCTCTTCCAACGTTCGGATCTTCTCGGATCGCGTCAGATGATGCAACATCAGACTCGAGAAGACTCGATCGAACGCGCATTCGGCAAAAGGCATATCAAAGCAAAACGCCTGAATCAGTGCGATCTTCTCCTTGCGCCTGTCAGCTTTTGATCGTGCAATGGCCAGCACGTTCATATCACCATCCAGACCAATAGCCAACAAAGATTTTAATTTGTGTCTCATGAGCAGGAGCAGCGTCCCCGTCCCGCAGCCCACATCCAGGATCCGGGCGGTGTCGCCGATGCCGGCTTCATCCAGGAGGCGACCCTTGAAGGTCAACTCGCGCGTTGTAAGGCGAACCAGGGGATCGTAGAGCGGGGTGAGGATATCCCAGCCCAGCGCCGGGACATACCCTGCCTTCTTATGACCCATCCTCAACCCTCCACGCCCACTCATTTGCAAAGCTCAAACGCGCCCGATGCTGTGGTCGATACCTGTAACGCACTGCAAAGGCGGACATCGACTTCAAGTATAAGCCACTTGCAATATCTATGCGGAACGCGGGGGATGTCAAGCGCTTTCTCCGATATCGATCGCAGTTTGACGGGTGACCGTATCATGCGCTGCCGCCAAAGCAATCGGCTTGCGCCTGGGATGACGGATTTGGTTGTCAACCGAAGGAAGTTCATGTATTCTAAACACGGCATGTTGCCGAAGTAGAGTAAGAGTACAAGAGTTGAAGGTTTTTTGGAGGAAACATGGTCCGATGACAAATAGAATCAACAGTATTGCAGCCAAAATTTCTTCCCAGAATACTGAGCAGTTGAAGGCCGCTTTAGCGGACGTATCGACGCATTCCGACCTCTCCTCCGAGGAAAAAAAGGAGTTGGCGGCGGCGCTCTCCACCACTTTTTATCGCGATCACGCCGGCGATGAGGAACTGGCTCAACTCATCGATCAGAGCGAGTCGGTCCTGGCCTCCCTGGGTCCGGAGGTCGCCGAATGGGTGATCGAGCAACTTGTTGAGGCTGATGCGGAATCGGCAGAGCATTTCGCCGGCGCCTTGGGGCAGATCGGCGCGCCTGTCGTGGATCTGCTTCGCTCCTGGTTCGACACGAGCAGGAACGACGACTACGCGCAGATAAACCTGCTATTGGCGGCGGGGCGTTTCACCGATCCGGCTATTACCAGGATCCTGCCTGAGGCCTTGAGATGTGCGGAATCCACTAATAAACAGGTGAAATCCGCCGCCTTTTACTGTGTGGGGCGGATCTTCAACCGCATTCCCCCTGAGACGGTCGGTGACGCGGATCGATCTGCGCTGTTTGAGACGCTGTTCGCCGGCCTCTCGGATCCGTCGCCCCTTGTCCGCAGGCACGCGGTGCGCGCCATCGGGAAAGGGGTTCGCAACTCCTATTTCACGCCTGAGCAGGTGGAAAAGAGTCACAACGCCTTCCGTGCCATCCTCGGAATGGATCACTTCGATTGGGACAATGCCTTTATTGTTCGCAGCGAAGCCGAATATCAAGTGCACTACTGCCAACATAGCCTGGATGAACGCGAGAGCCAGCCCAGGGGCAAGTACCATCAGGATTTTTCGATACTCGAAAAACGGGAGTTGTGCGCCAACACCTACTACTTTAAGGTGAACGCACCGCTCCTCGCCAAAAAGATACAGGCCGGACAGTTCATCATCATGCGTCCCAACTACGACAGCGAGCGCATCCCACTCTCCATTGCCGGATGGGACAGGGAAAAGGGATATATCGAGATCGTCATTATGGCCGCGGGCAGGACATCCACCGAGGCCACACGGAAAAACGTAGGCGACAGCTTCAAGGACGTGGTCGGGCCTCTGGGCCAGCGCTCGCATGTTGCCAAATACGAGGGCGCCTGTGTGGTGCTCGGCGGCGGCTACGGCACGGGCGCCGTCATCCCCACGGCGCGTGATTTGAGGGCACTCGGCAACAAGGTCTACGGCGTGGTGGGTGCCCGCACGAAGGATCTGTTGATCCTGGTGGATGAACTCAAGGCGGTGTGCGATGAGGTGTTCGTCACCACTAATGACGGGTCGGTCGGGATTCAAGGCTTCGTCACCCATGCGCTGGAGAAGATCATGGCACGGGAGAAGGTGTCCATGGTGTTGGCGGTCGGCCCGGTGCCGATGATGATGGCTGTCGCCAGGATGACGGAGGGGAAGGGGATCGAGGCATGGGTCTCGCTGAACGCCATCATGGTGGACGGCACCGGCATGTGCGGGGCCTGCCGTGTGACGGTGGGCGGGAAAACCAGGTTCGCCTGCTACCACGGGCCCGATTTCAACGCGCACCAGGTGGATTTCAACGAGCTGGTGAAGCGCCAGCAGATGTTCGTCGAGCAAGAAAAGATCGCCTTCGAGGCGATGCAGCGATAAGGGAGAGGCGTCGATATGGCAGACGTGAGCAAGGGGCTCAGTTCAAAGGAGCGGATGAAGAAGCCGCGTAACTACATGCCTCTACATGAGGCAGGGTTACGCATTCATACCTGGGAAGAGGTGCCGGTCGGCTACTCGCAGGAGCAGGCCATGGACGAGGCGATCCGGTGCATTCAGTGCAAGAAGCCTGAATGCGTTCCCGCGTGCCCTGTGGGTATCAACATCCCGGCCTTCATCAAATTGGTTGAAGAGGGAGATGTGGCAGGCGCGGCGAAGAAGATTCGTGAAACCAACTTCCTGCCAGCCGCCTGCGGCCGCGTCTGTCCTCAGGACAAGCAGTGCGAAGCGGTGTGCGTGGTAGGGAAGAAGAACGATCCGGTCGGTATCGGCAATCTGGAGCGGTTTGTGGCGGACTACGAGCGGGAGCACAAGCTGGACCGTATTCCGGAGATGCCGCCCTCGACCGGCAAGCGGGTCGCCATCATCGGCTCCGGTCCTGCGGGGATGACCTGCGCCTACGAGCTTCGTACTCGCGGCCATGAGGTGACGGTGTTTGAGGCGTTCCACCGGGGCGGGGGCGTGATGGTCTACGGTATCCCGCGGTTCCGCCTGCCGCTGGAGGTCATCGACGAAGATCTCAAGCTGCTTGAAGATATGGGGGTTGAGTTCGTCTACAATATGGTCATCGGCAAGATCCTCACCATCGATGACCTGCTGGAAAAGGAAGGGTTCGATGCAGTGTTCATTGGCACCGGCGCGGGCCTGCCAAAAATGCTGGGTATCCCCGGCGAGAATCTGAACGGCATCTATTCCGCCAATGAATATCTCACCAGAATCTACCTGATGCACGCCAACGAGTTTCCCCACGCTCCCACGCCTCTCTACCAAGGCAAGAGGATGGCGGTCATCGGCGCCGGCAACACCGCTATGGACGTACTCCGCACCGGGAAAAGGCTTGGGGCGGATGTCACCTGTTACTACCGCCGCTCCCACGAGGAGGCCCCGGCCAGGACGGAGGAGCTGGAGCATGCCGAACAGGAGTTCGTCGAGTTCAAGTGGCTCTCCAACCCTGTGGAGTTCATCGGCGACGAGCGTCACTTCGTCAAGGCTATCAAATGCGAGGTGATGAAGCTGTCGGAGCCGGATGAGTCCGGCAGAAGAAAGCCGCTTCCTACCGGCGAGTATTTTATCGATGAGGTAGACACGGTAGTCTTCTCATTGGGATGCGATGTGAAC
>JAHFDH010000055.1 GCA_023249055.1 Candidatus Methylomirabilota bacterium | reverse complement strand
CTTGACGGCTGCAGCTCGACCCTTACGAACCAACTGGTGAATAGTGGGCACTGGCTCCTCCCTCTCTTAGGCAAACCATGATATTATATAGACTCAATTTCCTTTGTCAAGCGTTTTAATGCCCAATTTTTATAAATTAATTCTAATTATTAAGGGGTGTATCCAGCTCATCCGAATCGTCGTCAATCGCGACGGTCGTCCCAGACAGGACCTCTTTCGGCGCCGCTACTTCCGGAGTCGAAATCGTGGTCTCCCGGTACCACCTCATTCCGGTACCGGCCGGAATCAGCCGACCCATAATGACGTTCTCTTTCAGGCCGCGCAATTCATCCCTCGCCCCATTGATGGCCGCTTCCGTCAAGACCTTCGTCGTTTCTTGAAATGAGGCGGCGGAGATGAAGCTGTCAGTCGAGAGTGACGCCTTCGTAATCCCCAAGAGAAGGGGTTTGGCGGTAGCCGGGGTCCCGCCTGAGGCGAGAACCCGCTGGTTCTCTTCCAGAAAGACGGCCTTATCAACATGTTCGCCGACCAGAAAGCTGGCATCGCCGCCGGACTCGACCCGGACTCGCTTGAGCATCTGTCTGACGATGACCTCAATATGCTTATCGTTGATCTGAACCCCCTGGAGCCGATAGACTTCCTGGATTTCATTCACCAGATACTTCTGGAGTTCCTGCTCGCCCAACACGTCCAGGATATCGTGGGGATTAATCGGGCCGTCCATGAAGGCTTCACCGGCCTTCACTTCGTCCCCTTCCAACACATTGATGTGCCTGCGCCGGGCAATCAAGTATTCTCGCGCGTCGCCGTGCTCGTCCCTGACGGACAGCTTACGCATACCCTTGACGATCCCGCCCAATTCGACCCGGCCGTCGATCTCGGAGATCACAGCCGCATCCTTGGGCCTGCGCGCCTCGAACAGCTCGGCGACCCGCGGCAGACCGCCGGTGATGTCTTTGGTTTTCATCGTCTCCCGTGGAATCTTCGAAATACTGTCCCCAGCCGCCACCATCTGCCCCTCGCTCACCATCAGGTGAGCGCTGACGGGCAACAGGCAGCGGAAGACGGTTGCACCCGCCTCGTCCTTAATCGAGATCCGGGGTTGCAAATCCTCCCGTCCGTGCTCTACCACGACGCGTTGGGACAGACCGGTGACCTCATCCACTTCTTCCCGAATGGTCACCCCCTCCACGACATCCCGGAAGTGGACCCGTCCGCCGTGCTCGGCCAGGATAGCACTCGTAAAAGGATCCCACTCCATCAATATCTGTCCCGCCTTCACCGCCGCGCTATCCGCCACTTTCAGGTGCGCGCCATAGACGGCCGGGTAGCTTTCTTTCTTACGTCCCTTCTCGTCCATGATGCTGATCACGCCGTTGCGGTTCATGACCACATGATCGCCCTTTGCGGTCCCCACCGTACGCAGGCCCGCGAATCTGACGATCCCCGCGCCCTTGCATTCGAGCGTACTCTGCTCGACGGCACGGCTCGCCGTACCCCCGATATGAAACGTCCGCATGGTCAACTGGGTTCCGGGTTCACCGATGGACTGCGCCGCCAACACGCCGCACGCCTCCCCCAACTCCACCAGCCTGCCGGTGGCAAGGTTGCGGCCGTAGCACTTGATACAGATGCCGCGCCGCGCCTCACAGGTGAGAACCGAGCGAATCTTCACCCGATCGATGCCCGCATTTTCAATCTTACTGGCCAGAATCTCCACGATCTCCCGATTGGCATCCACCAGTGTTTCTCCTGTGAAGGGATCGAGGATATCGTCCAGGGCGACTCGGCCGAGGATTCGATCGCGCAGGGGCTGAATGATCTCGCCGCCCTCGATGAGGGGGGTCACCCATATCCCATTAGGCGTACCGCAATCCACCTCCGTCACAATGACATCCTGCGCAACGTCCACCAACCGACGCGTCAGATAGCCGGAATCTGCCGTCTTTAAGGCCGTATCCGCCAGACCCTTTCGCGCTCCGTGTGTTGAGATAAAGTACTGAAGAACCGTAAGCCCCTCCCGGAAGTTCGCGGTGATGGGGGTCTCGATGATCTCTCCGGATGGTTTAGCCATCAAGCCGCGCATGCCGGCCAACTGCCTGATCTGCTGCCGGCTGCCCCTCGCGCCGGAGTCGGCCATCATGAAGACCGGGTTAAACTCTCCCTTCTCCTCCGCCTCGATCTCTCGGAACATCTCATCCGATACCTGCTCGGTCACGTGCGTCCAGATGTCGATAATCTTGTTGTAACGCTCGCCTTTTGTGATCAGGCCATCCTGATACTCGCGCTCGATCTTGACGATCTCTTTGTTGGCATCGTCGATCAACTTGCCCTTGGTAGACGGGATGAGCATATCGTCAATGCCGATCGAGATACCGGCGAGCGTCGCGTACCTGAACCCGAGATCCTTCAGGTTATCCAGGAGCTTGACCGTTTCCGCATTCCCGAGAAGGTAGTAGCACTGGGCAATAAGACGGGTCAACTCCCGTCGGTTCATCTCCTGGTTCATGAAGCGGAGCGTTTGTGGCAGGTGTTCGTTGAAGATACACCGGCCTGGAGTCGTCTCAACCATTTCGCCTTCGATGCGGACCTTGATGGAGGCCATCAGGCCGACCTCATCGGCGTCATAGGCCGCTTTCACCTCGTCCAGGTCGGAGAAGACCCAACCTTCGCCGATTTCGCCGGCCCTGCTCCTGGTCATATAGTAACAGCCCAGGACGATATCCTGGCTGGGGGCCGCGATCGGTAGGCCGTTTGCCGGAGATAGAATATTGTGCGGGGCCATCATCAGTACCGAGGCCTCAATCTGGGCCTCAGGCGACAGTGGCACATGGACGGCCATCTGATCCCCGTCAAAGTCGGCATTGAAGGCCGCACAGACCAGGGGATGGATCTTGATCGCCTCCCCTTCCACGAGCACGGGTTCAAAGGCCTGTACGCCTAACCGATGCAGCGTCGGGGCGCGGTTCAGGAGGACCGGGTGCTCGCGGATGACCTCCTCCAGAGCATCCCACACCTCAGGCTTGCTCTTTTCCACCAGCTTCTTGGCGCTCTTGATCGTGGTGACAACACCGTCTTTCAGGAGCTTTCTGAAGATGAAGGGTTTGAACAGTTCCAGCGCCATCTTCTTCGGCAGGCCGCACTGGTGCAGCTTCAGTTCAGGCCCGACCACGATTACCGATCGTCCGGAGTAGTCCACCCGTTTGCCGAGCAGATTCTGGCGGAAGCGTCCCTGCTTCCCCTTCAGCATCTCCGACAGCGACTTCAGAGGACGATTGTTCTGCCCCTTCAGCGCCCGACCGCGACGGCCATTATCAAACAGCGCGTCTACCGCCTCTTGCAGCATCCGCTTTTCGTTCCGGATGATGATATCGGGCGCCCGGAGCTCAATCAGACGTCTGAGCCGGTTGTTACGATTGATCACCCGCCGATAGAGGTCGTTCAGATCGGATGTGGCAAAACGTCCCCCGTCAAGAGGGACCAGCGGCCGAAGCTCTGGAGGCAGGACAGGAATCGCGTCCAGGATCATCCATTCCGGCTTGTTCCCGGAATCGATAAAGGCCTCCACGATTCGCAACCGCTTCGTGATCTTCTTACGATTCTGCTGGGAGATCTCTTGCAGCATCTGCGCGTGAAGGCTGTCCGCCAACTCGCGAAGGTTCAGCCGCTTCAACAGCTCGCGGATGGCGCCTGCGCCAATCCCCACCTTGAAGCCATCCCCGTGCTCTTCATAAGCCTGGCGGTACTGCTCCTCGGTCAAAAGCTGTTTCGAGGCAAAGGACGTCTTACCGGGGTTCACCACAACATACGCTTCAAAATACAGGACCTTCTCCAGGTCGCGGAGCGTAATATCGAGGAGATAACCGATCCGGCTGGGCACGCCTTTATAGAACCAGACATGCACGACCGGCGAAACCAGCTCAATGTGGCCCAGCCGCTGCCGACGTGCCTTACTCCTGATCACCTCGACACCGCACTTGTCGCAGACGACCCCCTTATGCTTGATCCCCTTATACTTGCCGCAGTTGCACTCCCAGTCCTTTGTCGGACCGAAGATCTTGGAACAGAAGAGTCCATCCCGCTCGGGCTTGAATGTCCGATAGTTAATGGTCTCCGGCTTCTTCACCTCTCCGAAGGACCACGACCGGATCTTTTCCGGCGACGCCAGTCCGATTCGAATGGCTTTGAAGCTGGTAGGATCGATGGTCTTTTCGTCGTAGAACCCGAAAAACTTATCCAACGACTACCTCCACAAAGAGCAGCTATCAGCTATCGGCCATTGGCTGAAGGCTAACCGCTGTCTTTCAGGGCTACTCCTTTTTCAACTCCACATCCAGCGCCAAGCTTTGCAGCTCCTTGACCAGAACATTGAACGATTCCGGCAGCCCTGGATCGAGCGTACAGTCGCCTCTGACAATCGACTCGTACATCTTGGTTCGCCCGACGACATCATCCGACTTCACAGTCAGGATCTCTTGCAGGATATGGGCGGCCCCATACGCTTCCAACGCCCACACCTCCATCTCACCAAATCGCTGTCCGCCAAACTGGGCCTTCCCGCCCAGGGGCTGTTGCGTGATCAACGAGTAGGGCCCGATGGAGCGAGCGTGAATCTTGTCGTCGACGAGGTGGGCCAGTTTCATAAGGTAGATATACCCGACTGTCACCTCCTGGTGGAACGGCTTGCCGGTGCGTCCGTCGTAGAGCGTGGTCTTCCCCGTGGCGGGGAGCCCGGCTCGCTTGAGCCAGGCCTTGATCTCTTGCTCTTTAGCTCCGTCAAAGACCGGTGAGGCGACCCGCAGTCCCAGAGCCCCAGCCGCCCAGCCCAAGTGAGTCTCCAGAATCTGGCCCACGTTCATACGCGAAGGTACGCCAAGCGGATTCAGGACCACCTCGACAGGCGTCCCGTCAGGGAGATAGGGCATATCCTCTTCCGGCAGAACCTTCGCGATCACGCCCTTGTTCCCATGTCGGCCTGCCATCTTATCGCCAACAGAGAGCTTTCGCTTCATGGCGACGTAGACCTTGACCATCTTGAAGACCCCGGGGGCCAGTTCATCCCCGCGGGTCGCTCTGCTGATTCGCTCATCCAGGAGTGTCTGCAGAACGTGGACCTGGTTGTCTGCCGCATCGCTGATTCGACTCGCCTTCCGACCCAACTCTTCGTCTATTCGCCCTGCGAGATCCACCAGCTGCTCATGGGGCAGTTTATCCAGCATCTCACCGCTCAAGGTCTTCCCCTTAGGAACCATGATCTTGCGCGTAATCCTGCTTCGGATCTCCTTATTGACCTCTATACCCTCGAGGAGAGAGCGCAGTTTCCTGTCCCGATCCGCAGCGATGATACTGATCTCGTCCTCGAAGTCCTTGCGGAGTCGGCTGACCTCTTCATCCTCAATCGACTTGGCCCGCTCGTCTTTCTCAACCCCTTTCCTTGAAAAGACCTTGACGTCAACGACGGTGCCGCAGATTCCGGGCGGAACATAGAGCGACGCATCCCGCACATCCTCGGCCTTCTCGCCGAAAATGGCGCGCAACAGCCGCTCCTCCGGGGTGAGCACCGTTTCACCTTTTGGGGTAACCTTCCCCACCAGGATATCCCCGGGCTTGACCTCGGCTCCTATCCGGACGATCCCGCTTTCATCGAGATCTTTGAGCGCATCCTCGCCCACATTCGGGGTATCGCGCGTGATCTCCTCCTTCCCCAGTTTGGTCTCACGCGCCTCGATCTCGAACTCCTCGATGTGGATGGAGGTATAGCGATCGTCCTTAACCAACCGCTCGCTGATCAGGATGGCATCCTCAAAGTTATACCCACCCCATGGCATAAACGCGACCAGTACGTTCTGACCGAGCGCCAGTTCGCCGTTCTGAGTGGCCGGGCCGTCGGCAATCACCTGGCCTCTGGCAATCCGCTGGCCCTTACTGACAATCGGCTTCTGCGTGAGGCAGGTATTCTGGTTGCTGCGACGAAACTTCACCAGAGTATAGATGTCTACCCCTGTATCGTCTTCGCCGTCTTCGCCTTTGCCGTCGGAGGCGCGGACAATGATCCGGTCGCCGGTGACCGATTCGACGATCCCTCCACGCCGGGCCGACACGACCGTCCCGGAGTCTCTCGCCGCGGGCTGTTCCATTCCGGTCCCGACTATAGGGGCCTCAGGCCGCAGGAGCGGAACCGCCTGGCGCTGCATGTTGGCGCCCATCAGGGCGCGATTGGCGTCATCGTGTTCGAGGAAGGGGACCAGCGACGTCGACACCCCGACCAGTTGCTTCGGGGCGACATCCATGTACTCGACATTCGCCGGGGGGACCGTGACGAAGTTGCCGCCGGTCCGCGCCGAGATGCGATCCGACGTGAACCGTCCTCGCCCGTCCAATTCCGCGTTCGCCTGCGCAATCGTGTACTTCTCCTCTTCATCGGCCGTCAGATACTCAATCTCGTCGGTGACCATCCCATCCCGAACCTTGCGATACGGCGTCTCAATGAAGCCGAAATCGTTGACGCGCGCGTAGGTGGACAGACTGGCGATAAGACCGACGTTGGGACCTTCCGGCGTCTCGATGGGACACATCCGGCCGTAGTGCGTCGGGTGCACGTCCCGGACCTCAAACCCTGCGCGCTCCCGCGACAGCCCTCCGGGACCCAAGGCCGACAGGCGCCGCTTGTGAGTCAACTCGGCCAGCGGGTTGGTCTGGTCCATAAACTGGGAAAGCTGGGAGCTGCCGAAAAACTCCTTCAGCGCCGCCGTCACCGGCTTGGCGTTCACCAGATCGTGCGGCATCAGGGTCTCCAGTTCCTGTGTACTCATTCGCTCCCGAACCGCCCGCTCCATGCGAGCCAATCCGATCCGGAACTGTTCTTCCAACAGCTCTCCGGCCGATCGGACCCGCCGATTGCCAAGGTGGTCGATGTCGTCGACCGAAGTCCCCGCCTCCACGTGTTTCAACCTCAGGAGATATCGAATGGTCTCCACGATATCGTCTACCTGGCCGGTCTGTCCCTCCTTGCCGGCCGGTCGATACCGGCGGCACATGAGGGCATGGACCTCAAGCGGTACATCAAGGCCAAGCTTGCGATTAATCTTCAGGCGGCCGACCTTGGAAAGGTCGTAGCGCTTTGGATTAAAAAAGATCGACTCCAGAAACGCCTTGGTCGCCTCCTCGTTGGGCGGGTCGCCCGGCCGCATTCTCCGGTACATCTCGGTCAGGGCGTCCTTCTCGGAGCGGGTCGAGTCGCGAATGATGCTCTCCCGAATCTCAAACGTCTCCCGGCCATCCGCGCTGGCCAGCACGGCGAAGCTGGTGATTCCGCTACTCAGAATCTTTTCCAGCGCGTCTTCCGTGATCTCCTGCGCACATTCAAGGATGACCTCACCGCTTTTGGTGTCCACAACGTCGGCAGCCAGAATTCTTCCAATGAGATCCTCTTTATACAGCGACAGCTCCGTAATCTTCAGCGCCTGCAGTCGCTTCTGAGCCACCTTCGTGATCCGCTTGGTCGCCCCGAGAATCAGTTGCTTGGTGTGAGGATCGGGAATATCTTTGCTCACCCGGAAACTGGTTGAGCCGGGTGAACCCACATGAAGCAGGATCTCCTTCCCCTTCTCGATGCGCAACACATCCCGCGCATAGAAAAGGTTCAGGATCTCCTCGTTGCTCCCGTAGCCGATTGCCCGCAGCAGGATCGACGCCAGAAACCGCCGCCGCCGGTCTACCCGCACGTGCAGGACGTCATTCCCGTCGAATTCGAATTCCAGCCACGAGCCCCGATACGGGATCAGACGAGCAGAGAAGAGGATCTTGCCGCTTGGGTGGGTCTTGCCGCTGTCATGATCAAAAAAGACCCCCGGAGAACGGTGCAGTTGGCTGACCACCACTCGCTCCGTTCCATTGATGATGAAGGTACCCTGCGGCGTCATCAAGGGCATCTCGCCCAAATAGACTTCCTGCTCTTTAATGTCCCTGATGCTGCCGGCCTCGGAGCCGACCGGCTTATCCCATACCATCAGGCGGAGGGTCACCTTGAGCGGGACAGAGTAGGTCATCCCTTTCTCCAGCGATTCCTCAGCGCGGTACTTCGGCGCCCCGAACTCGTACTTCACAAAGTCGAGCGACGCCGACTGATCGTAGTTATAGATGGGGAAGATGCTGGCAAAGGCCCCCTGCAGGCCGATCTCCTCGCGCGCGGGCGGTGGAACCTTCATTTGCAGGAATTGATCGAAGGACCGCCGCTGGATCTCAATCAGATTGGGGATAGAGATCACCTCTTTGATCTTGCTGAAATTCCAGCGCTCAGCAGCCACGCTCTTCTTCACCAAGGCCATACGCCCTTCACTCCTTTTTCGTAAGCGTTCAGCTATTAGCAATCAGCAGTTAGCAAGGCAAAGAAAACAGCAGGATGTTGCATTCAGGCCCACGTCTGGGGAAGTGAGAATTGGTTTACGTCACCCATTATTTTGCTGAAGGCTGATAGCTGCATGCTTTTCTTCCTTTGTTACTTGAGCTCTACAGTCGCGCCGGTCGCCTCGATCTTGGCCTTAATCTCCTCCGCCTCAGCCTTCGACAGCCCTTCCTTCACCGGCTTGGGAGCGCCCTCAACCAGATCCTTGGCCTCCTTCAGGCCCAGTCCGGTGATCGCCCTCACCTCTTTGATCACCTGAATCTTCTTTTCTCCGACAGAGGCGAGAATCACCGAGAACTCGGTCTGCTCCTCGGCTGCCGGCGCGGCAGCAGCCGACGCCCCACCGTGGCCGACCGCCGCCACAGGCATCATCGCCGTCGCAGATACCCCAAATTTACCCTCAATCCCCTTCACCAGTTTATTGAGATCCAACACAGTCCACGTCTCAATGGAGTCCAACACATCATCAACCGTGACCTTTGCCATCGTCACTCCTCTCCTTGACTGTATAGTAACAGATATGCCGACGATGCCCTGGCCGTTTCAGACCAAGGCTGGTGGAATTCCTACCCCTTCTGCTGCTTCACCGCCTCCAGGACCATCAACAGCGAGCGAAGAGGTCCATACAGCACCGACACGAGGCCGCGCAGGGGGGATTGCACCAAACCGGCAAGTTTCGCTGCAAGCACCTCGCGTGAGGGCAGATCGGCGAGTGCCATGGCGTCTTGCCCGGTCAGTACCATTCCCTCTGCGAAACCGGCTTTGATCTGGAAGGTCGGTTTCGTCTTGCCGAACGCCGCTACAAGCTTGGCCGGTGCGGTCGGATCACCTTTGCCGTAAATGATCGCTGTCGAACCGACAAGATACGGCGTAAGTCCTTCAAGGACCGTCCCCGCGGTAGCCAATCTGGCGAGCGTGTTTTTTACAACCTGAAGCGTCACCCGCTGCTGTCGAAGCAGTGCTCGGAGCTCCGTCAACTCGCTCATCGTCAGACCCTGAGGGTCTGCCAGCATCGCAACCGTTGTTCCCGTCAGCGCGGTCCTCAGTTCTTCAATTACCGCTGCTTTTTCTACCCGATTCACTGTCCCCTCCATGCACGACGAACCGGCCGCCTTAGCCCTTTGCCAACCCCACCAGGGTATCAAGATCTACCCGTACACCCGGCCCCATGGTCGACGATATAGCGACCCCATTGAGGTATCGACCTTTACTGGAAGCCGGCTTGGCTCGGACCAGCGCATCCAGCAGCGCCATCGCATTCTCATAGAGCTGGTTCGCCGCAAACGAGGCCTTACCGAACGGCGCGTGCACGATCCCGGCCTTCTCCGTCCGATACTCAATCTTTCCACCCTTAAACTCTCTGACCGCCCTTCCAATATCGAAGGTGACCGTACCGGTCTTTGGATTGGGCATCAATCCTCGAGGGCCAAGAACCTTTCCGAGGCGTCCCACCAAACCCATAACGTTCGGTGCAGCAATCGCACGATCGAACTCAAGCCACCCCTGCTGGATCTTCTCTACCAGATCTTCACAGCCCACATAGTCGGCGCCGGCATCTCGAGCCTCTTTCTCTTGTTCGCCCTTGACGAAGACCAGCACCCGAACACTCTTCCCTGTTCCATGGGGCAATACGACCGTACCCCTGACCATCTGATCGGCATGCTTCGGATCAACCCCCAGGCGAACCGCCATTTCCACGGTCTCGTCAAACTTCGCGACAGCATTCGACTTGACCACCTCTATCGCCCTAGCCAAGTCGCACGAACCGACCCGTGTCACCGCTTCGGCAGCCGCCCCATAGCGCTTTCCAACTTTCGACATATTCTCCACCCCACAATCCTAGACCACCTCGATCCCCATGGTCTTCGCCGTTCCCTCGATAATCCTGACAGCCGACTCAAGCGACAGCGCATTCAAGTCCGGCATCTTGGTTCGCGCGATCTCTTCCACCTGCTTCCTGGTCACCTTTCCAACCTTCGTGCGATTCGGTTCTTTCGAGGCCTTGGCGATTCCCACAGCCTGCTTCAGCAGGATTGCCGCCGGGGGAGTCTTGGTGACAAACGTAAAGGACCGATCTACATAGATCGTGATGACAACAGGGATAACCAAGCCCTCTTCTGAGGCTGTCTGCGCATTGAAGGCCTTACAGAACTCCATGATATTGACGCCATGCTGTCCGAGCGCAGGACCGACCGGCGGCGCCGGATTGGCCTTACCGGCCGGCACCTGAAGTTTCACAATCGCAGTAACCTTTTTTGCCATGATACCCTCGAATACAGTAGCTGTTAACTATGAGTCGTAAGCCGTGCGTTCAGACCTTTTCAACCTGTAAAAACTCCAGATCCACCGGGGTCGGTCGTCCGAAGATGCTGACCATCACCTTTAACCGTCCCTTCTCGGGTTTGACCTCGTCAACCAGGCCGGTAAAGTTGGCGAACGGACCGTCGATCACTCGAACACTTTCTCCGCGAAGGAACATGACCCTGTGCTTTGGTCGCTCGGCCCCTTCTTCTACCTGTTGCAGGATGGTTTGTACCTGCTCCTCGGGAACGGGAGTCGGCTGCGTGGCTGGGCCGACAAAGCCGGTCACTTTCGGGGTATTCTTGACGAGATACCAAAGCTGCTCTGACATCTCCGCCTTGATCAGGACATACCCTGGGAAGAATTTCCGCGAGGACACTGTTCGTTTGCCCTTTTTGAGCTCGACGACGTCTTCGGTGGGAATCATGACCTTGGAGATCTTATCAGATAAACCCAAGGCCGCGGCCCGTTGCTCAATGCTCTCCTTGACCTTGTTCTCAAAACCGGAATACGTATGAATGACATACCAACTTTGCGACGTAGTTTGATCTGCTGGCATCGGTTCGCTCGACTATCTGATCACTAAGGTGAGCAGCTTCTGCAACGTGACATCGATCACTCCGAGAAAAAACGAGAGGATAAAGACCGATATGATGACAACGACAGTAGACCCTATAACCTCTTTCCTCAGAGGCCAATTCACCTTGTTCAGCTCAGTTCTGACCTCTTTTAAGAATTGAACCAGTTGCTGCCACCGTTCCGTCATCGTCGTCTGTCTGCTCCTCCGGCTCTCCGTCTTCGGGAGATTATTTCGCTCTGGCTCCGAGATCTGCTGTTCAACTCCGAGACCGTCGGAAGATGAATGTGCTCGCACCGCACCACCGCCGAATCTTTCCTCTTGGAATTTCGTTAAGGTTCCTGCACGACCACATGGCAGGCCAGGAGGGATTTGAACCCCCAACCCTCGGATTTGGAGTCCGATGCTCTGCCGTTAGAGCTACTGGCCTCTGCGAGGTCCGAGATTCCGCGTCTGTGGTTTTGGGGGGCGATCACCGTCGCGTACGCCAAACCCCGAAACTCACAAGACCCGAAATAATCTACTTTGCTTCTTTATGGGCGGTGTGCTTGCGGCACCAACGACAATACTTGCTCATCTCAACTCTGTCCGGAGTATTCTGTTTATTCTTCGTCGTTGTATAATTTCGCCTTTTGCACTCACCACAGGCCAATGTAATGATCTCTCGCATCGATGCTCCGCACG
>JAHFDH010000180.1 GCA_023249055.1 Candidatus Methylomirabilota bacterium | reverse complement strand
ATCCCAGACGATCAGATATGCGGGAGATCATTAATACGAAGATCAAGTTTCGGGAGAGGTTCCGGCCATTCGCTCCCTCGATCCTGGAGGAGGCTGTTCACGACTACTTTGTCGGGGCGGTGCCGGACCCATTCATGATTCAGGTCTACCCGGTCAGACCCGACAAGCGGGACGTGATCCCGGCGGTGACCCATGTGGACGGCTCAGGAAGGCTCCAGACGGTCAACCGAGAGGCGAATCCCATGTACTGGCAGCTTCTCAAGGCATTCGAAAAGCTGACGGGCGTCCCGGTGCTCCTCAATACCTCATTCAACGAGAACGAACCGATCGTCCATCGCCCCGAAGAGGCCATGGACTGCTTCTTGCGGACAGACATGGATGTGCTGGTGATGGGAAGCCACGTGATCGAGAAAGTAAGGAGTAAGGAGTGAGGGGTGAGGAGTAATGCACATCATCTTCTTCAACCGTTCCTACTATCCCGACCTGGGGGCGACCGGGCAGCTCTTGACGGAGCTGGCGGAGGGCCTCGTCCGCGACTATGGCTGTACGGTGTCGGTGGTGGCTGGGCGTCCACTCCTTCTGAGTAAAGAGGCTCAGGCCGGCGCCGCGTGGTGGAAGCTGATCCAGCGGGAGCGGCACAACGGCGTGGAGATTGTTCGGGCCGGTGGTACGACCTTTCGACCCAGAACGTTCGTCGGTCGAGCCGCCAATTACATCACGTACTTTCTGTCTGCCTGTGTTGCCGGATTGATGGTTCCCCGCCCTGACCTTGTTGTCTCCCTGACCGATCCTCCAATCATTGGCCTGGGGGCGCTCCTGACCGCTCGGCGCGCTCACGCCAAATTTGTATTTCTCTGTCAGGATATTTTCCCGGAGGTGGCGGTCCTCCTGGAGGACTTTCAGAGCCCCACGGTTAATCGGATCCTGGAACGCATCAATCGGCTGCTGATCCGCAATGCCGACAGGGTGGTAGTCCTCGGGGAGACCATGGGAGAACGTCTGATCACGGGGAAGGGCGCCGATCCCGCAAGGATCAGGGTGATCCACAATTGGGCCGACTGTTCTGCGATCATGCCGGGGGAGAAGCGCAATCGGTTCTCAGCGGCCAACCGGCTGGCCGACAGCTTCGTCGTGATGCATTCGGGGAATATGGGATTGTCCCAGAATTTAGACATCGTGCTGGAGGCGGCGGATCGTCTGCGACGCTACCCTGACATTGTGATGGCGATGGTCGGTGACGGGGCAAAACGCCAGGCTCTGGAGGCGCAAGCCGGATCAAAGAGGCTCGGCAATGTCCGATTCCTGCCGTATCAACCGAAGGAGCAGTTAACGGAGTCGTTCGCAGCGGCCGATGTCTTTATTATTTCGCTGAAGGAGGGGCTGGCGGGGTACATTGTACCGAGCAAGCTTTATGGCATCCTGGCTGCAGGACGGCCTTACGTGGCCGCCGTGGAAGACGAGTGTGAGGTCGCGGTCATTACCAGGAAGTACGAATGCGGCTTGCTGGCCAGGCCGGGCGATCCCGACGATCTGGCCGACAAGATCCTCACTCTGTATCATGACCGGGATCTGGTGAGCCGTCTCGGGGCCAACGCCCGCCGCGCGGCGCTGGAGTTCGATCGTCCGGTTCAGGTGCGGGCATACTACGATCTGTTTCGCGAGCTACAAGACTCACACTAAACCTGGAAGGTCCGTCATTACAACTCGGTACCATCCATTACTCTTCGCCTCTTCATTCAGGAGTCATCATGTCTAAGACAGCGCTCATCACCGGTATTACCGGCCAGGACGGCTCGTACCTGGCCGAACTGCTCCTGTCGAAAGGCTACACGGTCCACGGCCTCATCCGTCGCGCGAGTACGTTCCATACGGACCGCATCGATCACCTGTACGAGGACCCGCACGACCCGAAGGCGAGGCTCTTTCTTCACTACGGAGACCTTACCGACTCGGGACAGATCACAAACCTCTTCTACGAGGTGAGGCCTGACGAGGTCTACCACCTGGGCGCCCAGAGCCACGTGCGGGTGAGCTTTGACATGCCCGACTACACGGGCGATGTGACGGGCCTCGGCACAGTGCGCCTTCTCGAGGCGATCCGGAAGAGCGGTGTTCGCTGCCGGCTCTACCAGGCGTCGAGCAGCGAGATGTTCGGCGACGCCCCGGCGCCGCAGAGCGAGCAGACGCCGTTTCAGCCGCGCAGTCCGTATGCGGCGGCCAAGGTCTACGCGCACTGGATGGTGCGGAATTACCGGGAGGGCTACGGACTGTTTGCCTGTAACGGGATCCTGTTCAATCACGAGTCGCCCAGGCGCGGCGAGACCTTCGTGACGCGCAAGATCACGCGCGCCGTGGCGGCCATCAAGGCGGGGCGGCAGCAGACCCTCTTCCTCGGGAACCTCGACGCCCGGCGCGACTGGGGCTACGCGCCCGAGTATGTGGAGCTGATGTGGCGGATGCTGCAGATGGATGCGCCGCAGGACTTTGTCTTCGGTACGGGCGAGACCCATTCGGTCCGCGAGTTCATGGAGGCCGCCTTCGGGTACGTGGGTCTTGATTGGCGCGAGCACGTGCAATTAGATCCGCGCTACCTTCGCCCGACGGAGGTCGAGCTGCTCAAGGCAGACCCCTCGCGGGTGAAGCGGCAACTCGGCTGGGAGGCGCAGGTGCGCTTCAACGATGTCGTCCGGATCATGGTGGACGCGGACCTCGAGGCGGCGGGTCTGCCGGCACCGGGGGAGGGTAAGCGCGCGTTCGAGTCGGGTCGTTTCGACTGGCTGAGGAGGCCGTAGGAAAGCGGCAAGAGGTGAGGAGGCAGGAGTGAGGGGATGAAGAGATGGCGCCGAATCGTCCTGCGCTGGCTTCCACTTATGGTGTGGATGGGGGTGGTGCTGGGGATAGGTAGTTCCGGGGCACTCCCGATGCAAGAGGGAAGCTGGTCGAGATGGCTTCTCCGAAAAGGGATACACATCGGTGAATATGCGATCCTCGGCCTGCTGTTCTACCGGGCTCTGGCCATGAGTCGTCAAGAGTTTCATACAAGCCATGCGCTCGGAGCGGTCTGCATGACGGTTGCGTTTGCCGGCCTCGACGAGTGGAGGCAGACCTTCATTCCTGGTCGGTCTGGGCGACTGCTGGACGTTGGGATCGATGCCATAGGGGCCGGACTTGGGCAGGTACTGGCATGGAAAGGCGCCAAGCGAATATTCGATCTGACGGTTTCCGGCGTTGGGCTGCTGATATCACTCCCCCTATGGGGTGTGATTGCTGTTGCCATCAAGCGGGAGGATGGCGGGCCGGTTTTTTTTCGGG
>JAHFDH010000054.1 GCA_023249055.1 Candidatus Methylomirabilota bacterium | reverse complement strand
CCACCAGCGCCGACCACCGATAGATTCCGGGCAGGATCGGGTTGTCAGGTGTGCCGAGCCCATATCGGAACGCTTCCGGAGAGGCGTGCCCGCTATCGGCCGCCTTGAGCACCTTCAGGTAGTCGGGCTTCAGAAAGACCAGGAGTTCATCGTCGGTGGCAGGTTCAGATTCAACAGCGCGTGCAGAAGGAAGGGTCAGTAATTCGCAGGCGTTGATCAGATCGCAGGTGAGCCCAAGCCGCTCATTACGCAGGGGATGCTCCGGTCCATAGTCGAACTCCAGGAACCGCGGGGTGTAAATAAATGCTGTCCTCAATCCTGAAGACATTCTACGTGTCGAACTGCGTGTCTGGGTCCTAAATCCCTTACGGGAGTCCGTCAGACTCCGGCTCCGTTCTCACCAAGCCGACGATACACTCCGCTCTTTCCCCCCGTCTTCTCGACTAGGCGGATTGCGCCGATCACCATCTCCTTATCCACCGCTTTGCACATGTCGTAGATCGTCAGGGCCGCCACCGCTACGGATGTCAGGGCCTCCATTTCTGCCCCGGTTCGTCCCGTCACCTTAATCCGTGATTCGATGTCCAGACGGCCTGCTTTCTCGACCGGCGTCAACTCGACTTCAACACTGGAGAGGAGGAGAGGATGACAGAGTGGGATGAGGTCAGGTACCCTTTTGGCCGCCATGAGCCCGGCGAGCCTGGCAGCCGCCAGGACATCGCCCTTCGGGACCCTCCCTTTCTCAATCATACGAAGGGTCTCGGGCTGCATGGTGATGGTACCTCTGGCCACGGCCTCCCGTCTGGTTTCATCTTTCTCGCTGATATCAACCATGCGGGCTTGGCCATGTCGGTCGACGTGAGTCAGCCGTTTCATTTTTGGGACGTGGCCGGTGTGTGGTTGAGTCGGTGCTGATGCATCAGTGCGTGCATCTGATCTTTGATGGTCAGCTTGAGTTTCTGTAGCTCCTTCCGCTTTCGCTCCTGCTCGCTGGTCAGGTAATAAATCCGGTCCAACTCATTGATCTTCTGATCGAATTCTCGGTGCTTCTCGGCCAGTCGCTGAAACTCCGGATTCTCCTCCCTGAGACGAGCAAAGAGTTGTGCCTCCGTCTCCTCCATCTTTTACCTCCTCTCGGGTGGATTTTGAGCGCGATGGGGACGCCGCGTCGCTGAATGGCGCTGTACGTCGAAAGGCTCGCGCCGACGAGCGCCTCTCAGCATCGATAGGCTGGACTGCTCGTGCGTAAAGGCAAGCATCTGCTGTGAAGGACATTCCATTTTGATCTTACCCTACCCAACCAACGAACGAAAGTCAAGGACAAAAACCCTTAAACGCAACGAATGACATGGGGAGCGGTAGCTTTGAATGCCGCGACCACCTCGGCCCCGTCCTCCAGGCCGAGTTGTTCCCACGACTGCCGGGTAACGGTTGCCACGATCGGAATGCCGCAGTCGATCGTCACCCGAAAGGTGGAGCCGATCGGCAGATGGCGAATCACGCTGCCGTAGAGCTGATTCCGCGCGCTGGAGGCAGACACGGTCGTCCTGCAAGGGAAGAGTGTAATCTCTTCCGGTCTCAGGCAAACCAGTACGCGCTCTCCCGGTGTCAATGGCCCCGCCACTTCCAGCATCCAACCGGGCACCGCAACGGTGGCAAGCCCCTGACTCACCGCCTCTACATGGCCCCTGAGAATCGTTTCAATGCCGACAAAGCGGGCGACCTCTTCGTTGACAGGCTCGGCAAAGACCCGCTCGGGGGTATCCATCTGCTGTACTCGACCACCCATCATCACCGCGACTCGATTGCCGAGCAGGAGCGCCTCGTTTCGATCGTGCGTCACGAAGATCGTGGTGATCCGTCGCTTGTCGAGAATCGTCTTCAGGTCGAGCAGCAACGCCTCGCGGGTCGGAGGATCCAGGGCGGCGAACGGCTCATCGAGCAGGAAGACCTCCGGGTCGAGGACCAGAGCCCGTGCCAGGCTCACCCGTTGAGCCTCACCGCCGGAAAGCGTTCGAGTCCGCCGTTTGGCCAGATGCCCGATGCCGAGGGTAGTCATCCCCTGCTGAACACGCCTGCTCACCTCGGCCGAATCGATGCGCCGCAGCCTGAGTCCGAGGGCCACATTTGCCTCTACGGTTCCATCGGTCAGTAACGGCTCTTGAAAGACGCTCGCCATGCGGCGGCGGTCCATCAGCAGATTGCCATCCTGGAGGATCGGTCGCCCCCCGAAGACAACTTGCCCTTCCGTGGGGCGCTCCAACAGCCCGAGAACCCGAAGCAATGTTGATTTACCGGCCCCATTTGGACCGATAACGGCCAGGGTCTCGCCCTCCTGGACCTCAAATGACGGTACGTCAAGGACCAGCATGCCGTCGTATGACACTGTGATCCCATCGAGATAGAGTATCGGCCTGTTCACGGTGTCCGTCCCCGTTGCTGAATCCAGGTGAGAGTGACATTCACGCCAAAGGTCAGAAGCATCAGCAGAAGGCTCAGCGCGATCGCCATGTCGAAATTCCCCCTGCTGGTTTCCAGAACCGTAGCCGTGGTGAGGACCCGGGTCTGCCGGTGGATGTTGCCGCCCACCATCATCGAGGCGCCGATCTCAGAGATGACCGCACCGAAGCCGGCCATCAGCGCCGCCAAGAGCGGCAGGCGCGCCTCTTTGAGGAGGAAGTAGACAACCTGAAGCCTCGATGCGCCGAGTCCCATAAGCTGCATGCGCAGTCGCGGGTTCAACTGCTGAATGGCAGCGACCGTGAGGCCGGTGACGACTGGAGCGGCGATGACGAGTTGAGCGAGGACAATCGCGGTGGGCGTGTAGAGCAACTCCAGGAAGCCAAGCGGTCCACTCCGCCACAGCAGGATACTGACGAACAGGCCGACCACGACCGGCGGCACACCCATACCGGTGTTGACCAGACTGATGGCAATGCCGCGCCCCGGAAAGCGACTTAACGCCAGGATGGTACCGGCGGGAATCCCGATCAGCAGGCTGAGCAGGGTTGCAATCCCGGAGACCTGCAGCGACAACAGCATAATCCGCAGCACCTCCGGATCGCCGCGAACAAGCAGCACGACAGCCTGCTTGGTACCTTGCCAGATCAGCTCCATCTTCGCTTCTCTACGCAGCTACGCTCGACCATCACTCGTCAGACTGAAGCAGGTGCAAGCGGTCCGGCGGCAACGACAGCCATATCTCTTTTCCCACATAGAGTGTCATCAGATCGTGCAGTCGGCTCCGTACCTGAATTTCCAGGTCATACTTTCCCCGATCATCCCCATCGCTAAGACTGATAAAGAGCAGGTAATCCAGACCGCGCCCGATTTCGTGCACGATGCGGCCGCGCAAGAGGTTGACCCGTTGCTCCACCCTGTCCGACCACACCAATCTGACATCTTCCGGTCGGATACAACACTCCACTTCACCGGGCGCGATCTGTCCGGGATCGTCGATCCGTAGATGATGTCCTCGCCAGACGATATCCCAGTCGCCATCCTGGCCGCGACACGCGATACCTCGCAGGATATTCTTTGCGCCGGTATGCTCAGCGACGCGCCGGGTGCGCGGTTGGTGGAGCACCTCCTCTCGACTTCCCATCTGGAGCACCTTGCCCTCGTCGATGATAGCGATGGTGGACGCCATCAGATATGCCTCCTGCAGATCGTGGGTCACGAGCAGGATCGTGCCCTTGAAGTCGCCCAGCGTCTGAAGCAACTCCCGTCGGAGCGCCTCGCGGACGGCCGGATCAAGGGCAGAAAACGGCTCATCCAACAGTAGGATCTCAGGGTGACCGATCAGGGCGCGTCCCAGGGCCACGCGTTGCCGCTGTCCGCCTGAGAGCTGATGCGGATAATGCTGCGCAAACGACTCCAGCCGCAGCAGATGCAGCATCTCGTTGACACGATCGACCGCTGTATTCTTGGGCGTTCCTTGAGCCAGCCCAAACGACAGATTGCCTGACACCGTTTTATGCGGGAAAAGGGCATAGTCCTGAAACACCAGGCCCACGTGTCGCCGATGGGGCGCCAGGTCGATATCGGCGCTGCCGTCAAAGACGGTCCGCCCGTTGATGCGAATCGTCCCGGCGGCGGGTCTGATCAGGCCGGCGATAGCCAGAAGCGTCAGACTCTTGCCCGAGCCGGATGGGCCATACAGGGCGGCGATCTCATCACCGACCACCAGTTGGGTTCGGAGGTGGAATCCCGGCAGTCGCCTGTCAAGTGCAAGCTCAAGCATCAGTACTTGACCTTCGTCATCCGTCCGACCAGCACGAGGATCAGCAACACAGCCGCCGTCGCCAGGATCGACATGGCGTTCGCCTCCTGTGATTGATTCGCCTGGACCGCATCGTAAATCGCGAGGGCGAGCGTCTGGGTCCGTCCCGGGATGCTTCCGGCGATCATCAGCGTAATCCCGAACTCTCCCATGGCCCTGGCAAAGGCCAGAATCGATCCGGCCAGAATGCCTCGCCACGCCAGCGGCAGTGTGATGGTGCATAACACGATCAGGGCGGGTTTGAACGTCCGACCCGCATCCTCGATCCGGCGGTCGATCCCTTCGAACGCACCCTGGGTCGCCTTGATGAACAGCGGCAGCGCCGCGATGGTCGAGGCGAGGACAGCAGCTTTCCAGGTGAAGATCAGACCGATATTGAGCCCCTGCTCCAGCAGACGTCCCACAAGTCCTTGTCGGCCGAGCAGCAGCAGCAGATAGTAGCCTATCACGGTCGGAGGCAGAATCAGCGGAATCACCACGATCGATTCCAGAAACGCCCTGCCTGGAAATCGGCCTCGCGCCAGCAACCAGGCGATCGGCGTACCAAGGAGAAGCGTGACGACCGTCGCCAGACCGGCGACCTTCAACGACAGGAGCAAGGGTGACAACGGAATCTGCGTCATGGCTGTCCTTAGAAAAAGCGTCTATCGCGTCCGTTGGCCCCAATGACTGTTTAGCGGGCCAGGACCTTTGGCGGGGGCAGGAATCCGTGGGCCTTCAGGATCTGCTGCCCCGCCTCGCTCACCGCCAAGTCCACGAACGCTCTGGCGAGCGCGGTCTGCTGCGAGGTTTTGATCACAGCAATCGGATAGCGCACCAACGGAGCACTCCCCTCCGGCCCGATGGCCGCTACCCGGACTGCTGCACCGGCGCTCTGCGCGTCGGTAGCATAGACGAGCGCAGCCTCAACCTCGCCTCGCACGACATACACCAGCGCCTGGCGAACGCTCTCGGTAAAGATCAGCTTTGACAGCAGAGCATCCCACAGCCCGGCACTGACCAGGATGTCCTGAGCGTATTGACCGGCGGGAACGGTCCGCGGATTGCCGATGGCGATCTGTTTGACCTCGGATTTGGTCAAATCTTTGAAGGAGGTGAGAGCGGACTGAAAGGCAGAAGGTGCGATCAGAACTATCCGGTTCGCAGCGACAATACGCCGAGTTTCCGGAAGGACGAGGCCCCTGGTCTCAAGCTCGTCCATCTGTTTCGACGCGGCGGAGACATACACATCCACTGGCGCGCCCTGCTCGATCTGCTGCTGCAACGCGCCGGACCCGCCCCAATTATAGAACACCTTGACGTCGGGATGGCGTTGCCTAAAGTGCAAGCCGATTTCCTGCAGCGGCTCCTTCAGACTGACCGCAGCGGAAACCAGTAACTCGCGCTCCGCTGCCGCAGATACACTGGTGAGCCACGCGAGGAATACCAGAAGGCCTGCCAACCAGCCCAACCTTCGTCGAACTCTCTCTCGGTTGCACCGCAGCATTCTGGTTCAGTATAGGCTAATTGCACCTCAGAACGCAAACCGAGCCTCAATTCGCTCTTGCCTATGGTCGCCCTGTACCGGGGCCGCCTCCATCGATCCGATTAAAACTGGATCTGCACCTCCGCAATTCCCTCGTGAACCAGTTCGCCGTGCGTGCTGTTGCTTACGCCGATGGTGTTCCGTCCCGGCCTGACATCGGTCAGGAGATAGTTGGCCCGCAGCCGGACGCTGGGGTTGACATACCAGTTCAGCCCGAGGGTGCCGGCGCGCATCTCCATCGGCCGCTCCTTGGCAGCCGAGGCGGGCGCATTAAACTCGCCATGGCGGTCATCAACCCGCAGATGCTCGTAGCGACCGTTCGCCAGCAGGCCGTTGCGTTTGTTGCCGAAGATCCAGTAGCCGATCGACCCGTACCCGCCCTGCATGATGAGGTTATCAAGGTTGCTGCCGCCGGCACCCAATGCGTCGCGCTCCTGGGAGGCGTAGGCATACTCACCCTTGATCATAAACGGATAGAAGTCGAACACGATGTCGCCGCCGCCGGCGACGCGGTTGCCGTTGATCAGGAAGCCATTCTGGCTCGTGCCGCCGCCGTCGCCCGCCAATTTCCACCCGGTCGCCTGAGCCGGGTTAAACCGGTGAAACGAAGTGCCACTGACAGGCGTCGTGGTGCTGTTGGCATCAGTGGCCCCCTTCCCATTCACGATCCTGAAGGTCCGATGATCGGCATTCAGTCCGATGGTGAGATTCCCGAAGGGCACCGGGGGTGAAAAGGTGAATCGACCGGTGAACTCCTTGTCGCCGTCATTGTCGATACCGCCGGCGCACTGATCGACCCGACCGCAGCCGTTATAGATCCCTACTCCATAGTAAAGAGGCATACTGAGGAGTTTCAGATTGCCCTCGACCGTGGCGCCGAGTTGCCAGTCCGGGGACAGTGTCCTCGATATTACCGACCGCTCGGCGAAGTCCAGATCGCTTGATGGGGTAAGCATCTCGAGACCAAAGCGAGCCTTATACTGTCCAAGGGTCGCCTTGGCCCACGGGGCATACGTGTAGCTGACATAGCCCGCCTCGAGCCGCGCAGCGCCTGTAGATTTACCCGTAGAATCGGGCACCCCGCCGAAGGAGAGCTCTGGCTCAATATAGAAACTGAAATCATTGAAGATCTGCCCGCTGAAAATAACCCTGGTGCGGCGCTGCCTGAAGGTGCTCGGACTGTGCCGAGCGATCCCTGCGGCCCTGTCCGCAGCACTGAAGTCCTCTTCCTTTCGCGCCCCTTCAGTGATGAACCAGGTCTGGATGTAGCCGCGCAGGCTCAGGTTAAACTGGCCATCAGCCGACTTCAGGAAGAACCCTTTGCCGGGCTCATACCCGGTGAGCGGCGACGACGCGGCGGCTTCGGCAGCCTTCTTCTCCACCTCCATCACGCGCCGGTCCGTCTCGGCCTGTTGTACGGTCCGCTCCTGTCGCAGCCGGCGCATCTCCTGCTGCAACTGCTGCAGCGACTTCTGCTGCGTGTCAAATGTCTGCTCGAGTTCCGTGAGCTTGTCGGCCCACGCCCCAACCGGGGCGAGCAGCACGGCGCTGCCCAAGACGATACCGCGAACCCACCAGCCTCTTTGAGCCATGATCCTCCCCTGTCCATGTCGTGAGGTCACCACTGCGCTTCCGAACTCGAACTGCGGCGTCGCAGCGGTCGGAGGTTACTTAACCTCTCACCTGAGTTGTTGGTTCTCTTATTAGATCGTCACCAAGCGTATCTCTGCAGTTCTCTAGCGCCCGATCTCCTCCTCGCGTTTGCCGGCATCCGGGTAGAAAAGTGGCTCGCCACATTTCTCGATGCCAAACATCTTGATGAGCGCTTGGGTTTCAGCCGAGACAAGAAAGTCAGCGAACACCTTGCCGCCCGTGGCGTTCACCTTGGGAAATCTCGCAGCATTCACCTCCATGACTGAGTAAACATTCAGGAGCGATGGGTCCCGCTCAATTAGAATGTCCAAGGTGAGACGTTTTTTTAAAGCGAGGAAGGTGCCGCGGTCGGTGAGGGTGTAGGCTCGCTTCTCCGACGCAATACCAAGAGTCTGCCCCATCCCCTGTCCCGATTGTAGATACCAGTCGCCACTTGGATTCAACCCGCCATCTTTCCAAAGACGTCGTTCGAGTTGATACGTCCCAGAGTTGTCGCCGCGCGAGACGAACGCCGCCTTCGCCTCGGCAATCTTGCGAAGCGCGTCACTCGCCTTCTTCACGCTGCGGATCTGAGCCGGATCTTCCTTCGGACCGACAACGATAAAATCGTTGTGCATGACCAGTTGACGATTGATGAGCGTCCCCTCGGCCAAGTATTTCTTCTCAGCCTCAGGCGCATGAACCAGGACCACGTAGGCTTCGCCACGACCGCCCAAGGCCAACGCCTGACCGGTTCCGACAGAGACCGTTTTCACCACATAGCCAGTTCGCGTTTCAAACAGCGGGACCAAGGCGTCGAGCAGACCGGAATCTTGCGTGCTGGTCGTGGTGACCAGAATGACATGTTGACTTGCAGCCTGGACGCTGCAGATCCACCACACCTGCAGCATACTCACCGCCGCGAGCGCCACAACATAGCGCTTCAGCGCGTGCTTCAGCCGTCTCCCATTCTTGATGTGCATCGTCTCGCGCTACCCCTTGGCGATCATGACTTCGGTGGCCTTGATGACGGCACACACCTGGTCGCCGGCCTTCAGTTTCATCCGCTTGGCCGAGCCGCTGGTAATAGCCGCAACCAGCTCCTGATCCCCCACCTTGACGACCACCTCGCTCATCACGGCTCCAACTTTCACCTTCTTAATGATCCCAGCTAACTGATTACTCGCGCTCATCTGCATCCCCTCCACCTCCCCTCTTCAGCCATGCACCCTCTTCTACTCGTCGCTCTCCTCATCGACAGCCTAATAGGAAAACAGTAACCGCGATTTCCGTTGTATGGTTGCCCGCACCATCTTCTGTAATCGCTTGTAGTCCCGCAGGAGCTTGCGCGCCTGCGGCGTGAGCCGCGTCCCGCCGCCCGCCGTTCCTCCATGACTGGTGACCAGAATCGGCACGCCGGCGTGTTGCTCCATCGTTTTGAGATATCCCCACGCGCGTCGGTAGGACCACCCTACCCGCCGCGCCGCATGCTGAATCGATCCAAGCTCATCGATCGCATCGAGGAGCGCGATGCCGTGCTCTCCCATGATAAATTTGCCGTCTGCCTCCAGCCAGGTCTTTGACCTCACCTCAAGTTGCATCATCACCCTCGATATGTACGGTCGAACATATCGGTAGTTGTACCATCGCTCACCTACCGGGTCAAGCGTAATCACCGAGCTGCCGTCAAGGAAAAGCGCTTGCGGCTTTCCCACGAACGAGACTATCATCTTGACCAAGTTGGGGAAGCCCGCACGCTGGCCTATTCTGACCAGCAGGAGGCGTCATGTGAAGGTCCTTGTCGTAGACGATGAGAAAGACATCACCGCTCTCGTGGCCTATCACCTGGAGCGAGAGGGATTCCGTGTCGTTCAGGCCCATGACGGCCTTCAGGCATTAGAGCTGATCAAACGGGAACGACCGAGCCTCTTAGTCCTGGATCTGATGCTGCCGCACCTGAGCGGGTTGGATCTCTGCCGACGGCTCCGCAAAGAACCGGACACGGCTCGGCTTCCGATCCTAATGCTGACGGCCAAGACCGAGGAGGCCGATAAGGTCCTGGGTCTGGAGCTGGGCGGCGATGACTACCTCACCAAGCCGTTCGGTCCGCGAGAGCTGGTGGCGAGGGTTAAGGCCCTGATCCGCAGAAGTGAAGAACCGACAGGCGAAGAGGCGATGAAGGCCGGCCGCCTGCAGATCGATTTCGGCCGGTATACCGTCGCCATCGGGAATCGACCGATCGAGCTGACAACAAAAGAGTTCGACCTGCTGAAGGCTCTGATCCTCGCCAAGGGCCGGGTACTCACCCGCGACTACCTTCTGGAGCGGGTGTGGGGATACGAGCGAGCCTCCGAGATCGAATCCCGAACGGTTGATGTCCATGTCCGGCGCCTTCGGGAGAAGTTGGGACCGGAGGCCGCGCGGATCGTCACCGTCAAGAGTGTCGGCTATCGATTCGACCAGGACGCCTGAACGGCGGAACAGCCAGCATGTCGTGGATTGAAGGCGGCTTTCAGCGCAAGCTGATCGCCACGTATCTCCTTGTGGTGCTCGCCATCATTGCCGTGATCGGGACGTTTCTCCTCGCCTCGATTGATGGACCGAAGGTGAGCAGGCCAACTCTTTTCATTGGAGGCCTGCTGGCAGTGGCTGCGGCTGTGGTCCTGGGCTTCATCTTTGCCCGTCAGGTAACACGGCCCATCCTGGAGATGACGACGGTAGCCGATCGTATAGCCAAAGGCGACTTCTCCCGGAAGATCTCCACAACTTCCTCCGACGAAGTCGGCCAGCTAGGGCGTGCGCTGAATCTGATGGCAGAGCGTCTGGAGAACCGACTCGCCGAACTGGAGGAAGAGCGGACAAAGAAAGCGGCCATTCTTGACAGTATGGTGGAAGGCGTGGTGGCGGTGGATGGGGCGAATCGAATTCTCTTCATCAACGCCAGCGCGAGCCGACTTCTCAATGTGTCATCGGCCGCGGCGGATGGCCGGCCCTTCCTCGAAGTGATCCGCAACAACGAGCTACTCGATCTTCTGGATCGCACCCTTCAAGGGGGAACGCGCGCTCAGCAGGAGCTTCAGATCTTCACCCCGGTACATCGGGTACTTCAAGTACACGCCTCTCCACTGAAGAGTCGGGAGCAGAGATCAGGCGCAATGCTGGTACTGCATGACGTCACCGAACTGCGGCGCCTCGAGACGGTCCGTACGGAGTTTGTAGCCAATGTCTCTCATGAGCTCAAGACACCCCTGACGTCCATCAGGGGATACCTGGAGACCCTCTTGGAAGGGGGACTTGAGGATCGGGAGCATGCCCGTCCGTTCCTCGAGGTGATCCACAGGCATACCGAGCGATTGGGTCGGCTCCTGGACGATCTGCGGGACCTCTCCAATATCGAATTGGGAAAGGTCACGTTTCATCGACAACCGACAATCCTTGCCGAGGTCGTACAACATGCTATGGCCATCTATGAACCACAGGCAGCCAAACAGGAGATCGACCTTCTGGCTGAGCTTCCCCATGATCTGCCGCGCGTCCTGGCAGATCGCGATCGCCTGACACAGATTCTGATCAACCTCATGGATAATGGTCTCAAGTTTACACCAAGGGGCGGGCGAGTGACGGTCACGGCGAAGACTGTTCAAGGTTCAAGGTTCAAGGTTCAAGGTTCAGAACCCGAAACGCAGAGTCTCAGCGAGGCGCTCGAAGTCGTCGTGCAGGATACGGGAGTCGGCATACCATCACAGGACTTGCCGCGGATTACCGAGCGGTTCTACCGGGTGGACAGGGCTCGCTCCAGGGATCTGGGCGGGACCGGACTCGGATTAGCCATCGTGAAGCACCTGGTCAAGGCGCATGGGGGGGAGCTGAGTATCGAGAGCGAGCTGAACAAAGGGACCATGGTCCGCTTCACCCTCCCGATCGCCCCTCCCGATTCTCACCCCGCGTGAAACAGGCGATACTGCTGGTTATCCCTCGGTTGACCAGATTTCCAATGTCAGTGGATCTTTCAGGAAGGTTGTAATCGATAATACGGCCGTCCTGATCAGTGTGGCGTCTGGAAAAGGCTTGATAACTCCCGAAAGACGTTATAGATTGCAATGGCGCAGTGTTCAGTGTGAGATGTTCCGCCCCAGACCGTCGTGGTGTACGCTCGCCTGGTGGCAGCGCAGTCGAGGAGTACTCCCCTGCGGTGGGCAGGATTCGGGTAGTGCCGTACTCGAGGCGGCCCTGCCCAGATATGAGGGGGCTCCAGCACCTTGCAGAAGGAGAGCTCACATGGGCAAGTCGATGATGTCGATGATGACGGGACTCGCGGTGATTTTCGTCGCGGGGCTCTCTATCGGCTGGGCGCAGCAGGCCACGGTCAAACTCTTGTCGCCGAAGGATGGGGAAACCATCGGTCCCGCCATGTTGATACAGTGGGAGTTCAAACAGGTGGGGGATGTCAACCACATCCATCTCTACCTGGACGGGCGCAACCCGGGGCCACCGTTTGGGACAGCGATGTACCTCGAGGGCCTCTCGATCGGGCCACACATCGTCAGGATCGTCGGGGCGAATACCCGCCATCAAGAGGTCGGACCTGAGGCCAGCGCGAAGGTGACTGTGAAGGCCGCGGCGGCGCAGTAAATTGGGGACATAATACTGATTCAATTTTTTGGCCTTCACTTCTCCGCTCTCATTGG
>JAHFDH010000053.1 GCA_023249055.1 Candidatus Methylomirabilota bacterium | reverse complement strand
GCTGAAACTCCTTGTATGCTTGCCGAAGCTCGCTCACCTGAACCTTCAGCATGGGTTTGTTCAGGAATCGGATTGCTTCGATGGCTCGATAACGCTCAACGTCTGGGTGATTGAGGTAGCTCTGGAGGGCGGTTGCGACGGTCTGCTGGATGGGATCAACCGAGCGGGGCGCTGCTTCCAGGGCCTTTTGTTCCTGGACGGAGCGCAAGATGTCCTCAATGACCCTCTCTTGCAAATCGAAGA
The DNA here is from genome assembly GCA_023249055.1 of Candidatus Methylomirabilota bacterium. Lineage (GTDB taxonomy): Bacteria > Methylomirabilota > Methylomirabilia > Methylomirabilales > Methylomirabilaceae > Methylomirabilis. Next base: position 11,907 of record JAHFDH010000053.1, on the reverse strand, counting down.
CCGAGCGGAATATCTCCGGATCGACCACCCTCGGCATGTCTCTTTCGCAGGCAATCAAGTTGGCGATGACATATCGGTTGTCGATGATCTGCTGTTCCTTCAAGTCGAAATATTTCCAGAAATGGAGCGTTGCCCCCTCATTCGCTGTGGCCTGGAAGTAGAAGAACACCCCCTTGGCGCCGACCTTGGCGAGCCCGGAGTGGATACCATCAGGTAGGGACTCGAGCATCTCTTGGCCACCGGCATCCAGCAGGGCGCGAAGTTGCTGCATCAGAAACTCGCTGCTTGCCAACTCTGTGAACAGTTCTTCCTCTTCGATGACCGATCCATCTTCTTCACGGATACGCCGAAGGGTATTGAAGTTTCGCGGATGAACCGTCTCACCGAGGATGCTTGCGTCCAGAAAACCGGCCCGATCGATATCGGCAATCTTCCTGCTCAGGCTCTCGACCAAGCCCAGCAATCGCTCAAGCCCCTCATCAGGAAACATGTTGTGGATCCAGAGGGTGTCGAAGTCGGTGCCGATGCGATCGATCCGGCCTGCGCGCTGGACCATTCGGGTCGGGTTCCAGTGAAGATCGTAGTTGATCAGATATCCACAGTCCTGCAGGTTCTGCCCCTCGGAAAGAACGTCTGTGGAGATAAGGACGCCAATCTCCTTGTCCGTCCCGATCCAGTCGGGCTTGCCATTCGCCTTCGGCGCGAATCCCTGGATGATTCGGGAGCGTTCCTTCGGGTCCGCGCCGCTGTCCATTCGACGGACAGTGACGTCACCAAGCTTCTTGCAGAAGGCAGCGGCGTGGGGATTGTCCGGGTGACCCAAATGTCGGTACAGGTATCGGGCGGTGTCCTTGTAGTAGCTGAAAATCAGGATCTTCTTTCCGCGCAGATCCCCGGAGAGAAGTTCCTTGAGCCGGGCGAGCTTCGCATCGCCTTCAGGACCGATATCCTTGACCCGCTGCCAGATTTCTGCAAGTACCTCCACATCGTGCTGAACCGCCTCGTGCAGCCTGCGCAGGTCGTACGTCGAGGTATCAACCGGCTCCATATCGCCCAGCGCGCCTCGCGCCTCCTCATTGGCATCCATCTCCTCCGCCATGGAGGTCGGCGTGGCGTCGTCTTCCTCTTCCTCTCGGGCGAGATAACGCAGAGCCTTGTGAAAGTCGCTGCTCTTAAGGAGACGACCACCGAGGATGTACGACTCGAAGGTCTTGAGGAACGCGAGCGCCCTCCGAACGCTGATTCGGAACGCCTCGATACTGGACTCGAACCGTTTCAGGTACCGGCTCTTGAAGATCCCGACAAGCGCTTGCTCGCGGCCTGCTTCGAACTCATCCACCTCCACGCCGGCCTTTTTGTACGCCTCCAGGTTATAGGGCGCGAGCGTCAAGCTCTCGATGCCGGAGACGACCTCATCATAAATGCCCGCGTAGGTGGCCTCCAGATCGTAGCGGATAGTCTTGAGCCTGCGCTGCGGAAAGTGGATACGCGCGCCACGGATCGTCGCCTCCGGGTAGGTGGCCCGGATGAAGGGCCGCGTGCGCCGGATCACAACCTCTTCCAATAAGTTGAAGAGGGCGAACGCACCGCTATTCGTTCGCGCATCGCGGCGAGCCTTCAGAAAGTACCCATAAAGATCGCCGATTCCGCAGGCTTTGAAGTAACTGCGGTCTCCTTGAGTGATCAGGCTAAGCTGGTTGTAAAGATCGAACAGGTTATTGTTGATGGGTGTCGCCGTGAGTAAGATCACCTTCTTTCGGCCGCCGTCCCGTCCCCGTCCCGCATTGGCGCCAATCAGACGTTCCATGTTCGCGTAGCGCTGGGCATTCCGATTCCGGAAGTTATGGGATTCATCCACCAGGATAACGTCCGCGTCTCCCCAAGGCGCCGGATCGAACTCCTCCCGGCCCAATTCCTCCTGTGAGAGCACGGTGGCTGGAATCGTGGCGTCCGACAGCTCTTGCGTCCACATCTCCCGGAGGCTCGCCGGACAGACGACCAGGGCCTTCTGTCGCAGGTGATAGGCGAAGTCCTCCAGAAGTTTCTTCCCGATCCAGGTTTTGCCCAGACCCACCGAATCCGCAATCATCACGCCGTCGTAACGGGAGAGGATCTTGCGGGCTTTCTTGACGGCGTCCTCCTGGAACTCCGCAAGCTCGACGGCCGACCGCGTGGGAGCGGGCGCCTCCCCCGCCAGCTCATTCTTGAAGTATTCATACAGCGCCTTCATATAGACCTGGTAGGGGGTGTACTCCTTCCGTCCGAACTTGGAGGCGTCCAGCAAATCGATCAGGTCTTCCTTGAAGTCTCGCGCATGAGCCCACTGCGCCTCGTACCAACGTTCGAGGTCGATGATGGCCCGGGCGCCAACCTCGCTTTTCAGCAGTTGGCGGTTCTCCAGCGTGATGCGCTCGCTCGGCTTCGCGTCGCTGAGCCAGGACACCGCATGGGCGGCATCGCGATCCTCAACCTCCGATGGGTCCAACAACACCTTGTGGGCCAGGTTGAGCTCGCGGTTTGAGGTGAGGCCGGGGATCGTAAAGTTGGATGAGCCGACGACGGCGACAATGGGTCGGAATCGATCGAAGAGCATCTGTTGCCCAGGACGGTCGGAGTAGAACAACCAACATTTGGCATGCAGAAAGCCTTCGTCGTGCAGGCGGACAAGGACCGTATCGCGTCGGAGATAGGCGATCAGATCCTCTGTCACTCGGAGGGTTGTCTCGTCGAACGGAAGCGTCTCCAGATCTTTTCGCAGCAGCCCCTTGATCGTCTTCGCATCAGGCCTGAGACCAATCTGCTCCCCGGAGGTAGGCTCCGCACCCAGGAGGAGCCGAAGGCTCCCCAGTCCGAACAGTCCTTCCTTGACCAGCCCAAATCCGCCGACCGTGAAGTAGGCCGTCGCCGCATCCAGTGACCGTCCCTTGTGCTCGGCCAACAAGGCATTCAGGATGTCGGCCAGACGATGAGTCTGGTTGTCGATGACGTAAGGGATTCTCATGACCCCCTCACCTCGAGTGCCCGAACATTTCGTGGAATGCAGTGACCCATTCCTGCCACACCTCGTCGAAATCCGGAACGGTTTTCATCATCGGCCTACCTCTGCATTCACCAGGAGTCCCCAGCGCCGGCTGTACTTGCCCTTCTTGGGAAGCGTGGGGTCCAGCGCAGAAAATCCCGGCGCGAGAGGAACAGCTTTCCGCAGAGCTTCAGGATTGCCGAAACCCAACATTTCCATTAAAAAACCCAGACGTTTGGCCACCGCAGAGTTCCCGATCTTCGCGGAGTATTCGCGAAGCTTCGCTTCGTCCAGCTCCCCCCACGCTGACGCAAGAGCCTTGGCGATCTCGCCTACTCCGCCGACGCATCTCGGAAGATCGAGTCCATCAATGATGGTCTTCTCTTTGTCGGTGATCCAAAACGGTTGCTCGTCTACCCAGTCCCGAACGATTCCAAAAAACTTTGCGGGCCGTAAAGCAACTACTTTATATGTAATGCCCAGGGCTTCTTTCGGAGGGTGGGGCATGGGACGATTGGTGGCCACAAAGACCGTTCGCGGAAGTTGCTCCGTCATCCCATGATGATTTAGGGCAGACCAGTACGCGATGGCGGCCGGCGAAACGAGCTCCATCGCCACCAGGAATTCATGCAGTTGTGGCGTCCGCTCATCGCCGGAAGACAGGGGGATCACCGCAAATCTCCCCCGTCTGATCCGTCGGATCCACCCCTTTTGGTGTAGCCGCTCCAGAAACTGTCGGGTAGGGTCGCCCATCTTGTGCCCTAAAGCCTGACGGGCGTCTTCTATTGAGAAGGTGAACCGCGTTCCCATTTTCGCAAGGAACCGCGCCTCTATCCTTCCCAGGGGCTCTCTTGTTATATTCTGATTTCCTTGTGTCATCTATACAGCCTACCTATAGCAGTCAGAATATAACACAAACAAATATCAGTCAAACCCAATTCGAACATCGCTAACTAATGCCACACCGACCATTCGAGACCAAATCGGACAGATTAAACGACGCGCGACAAACTCAAAGCAATCATGGAGCTATACAGCAGGTTTCTTGCTTAGGTAGGTCGAGGCCACATCCCGCGACCGTCCCCTATGCTCGGCCAGACGATTGGTCTGATTGTCGATGACGCAAGGGATTCTCATCCGTTTTTGCCCCATTCGGCCGGACTGTGAACGTTGTCAGCCAGTAATCGAAGTCATCCCGGCCCCTACGCTGGGGATTCTCTCGATCGAGCTCCCAGCGGAGGGGATTAGTCGCGATGTATTGGCGGATGCGGTTCAAGGATTCGTCATTGCGAATTACATGCTCGTAGTAGCCACGCTGCCATAATTTCCCGACCGGTGACGCCCACCCCAATGGCTTGATCCCCCGGATGAAGTCATTAGTCGTCATGGTCTTAAACCATTGGACAATTCTCGGTAGGGGCGGACCTGCGTGTCCGCCCTGCTTACCTGTGCGTGCGCCCTGCTTACCTGTGCGTGCGCCCTCCTCAATATTCTTGTCTTCTTCTGGGCGGACACGCAGGTCCGCCCCTACGACGTCCATGATAATAATGCCGTGAATGTGGTTAGGCATCAAGGTGAAGGCGTCCGTCGCGGCCCCTTGAAATTTCCTGCTCAACTCTCCCCACCACTGTTCCACCATGCGGCCTGTGTCATTGGCAGCCATTTGTCCATCTCCCACTGCTCCGAACAGGCATTCCATGGTCTGCGTGCAGATGGTCACGAAATACGCTCCGGCCCGGGAATAATCATACCCCTGAAGCCGAATTGAACGACGACAGCGCATGTTCACATCATACCCTGACCGTAGGGGCGGACCGATGTGTCCGCCCCACATGTTTGGGCAAGTGCCCGGTTGCAGGGGTAGGGGCGCACCGATGTGTGCGCCCATCTCCACACGTGGATGTGCCTACATGGGGCGGACACATCGGTCCGCCCCTACGGTGAACGATATTCCGCCGGTCATCCCTACCCTTCCACGGGCATGGTAAGTCCTATCCTTAGACAGAAAAGGTCGGGTCGAAATGCCTGTCAGTTCCGCCCCTGCACGATGGCGATTTCTTCTTCCGTCAGGCCGTCCAGGATAAGGGCGCACCGGTGTATGCACCCTGTGGTGCCTATGGATGTACCCCCGCAGGGAGGTACGATGCCTCTTTCGTTTCTCATAGGCAGGTAAAGAAATCACTTGACATGGACAGTTGTTTTCTACGAACATGTGACTGAGCGGTAAGACCGTTGTGAGTTCCTCCGGCGTTCCCTTCCGTAGGTTGGCTAAGTTGGAGGGTACGCACTCACGCGGCACGCTCGTTTTCTTATGGCAAGTACACCTCATCATACCTGATCTTACCCCTGAAAACATCAAACCACTTGCTGTCGCCTCGTTCGTATTTCCGAAAGATTCCCCACGAGAACAGATCAACTGCCTGAAGAGGCAGGTCCTCGTGAGAAAGATGGTGGTCGATATCGAGCGGTATTGTGGGCTCTATCCTACCGGCTAGCTGCCTGATCAGGTAATCATCGAACTCTCTTATTTCTTTCCGACTTTTGCTTCTGTCGATTACCAGTCCAACTCTTGCAACAGCATTTTCGAAAGGAATGACATCGAGGGCTTTCCTTGCGATGAAGTTGTACACCCTGTCCTTCTTCTGGAAAAGATAATCGTACACGCGTCTTTTATTGAGCGTCAGGGCATACAGCTCAAAGGGCACAGGCTCGATATGCCTGTAAAAATACTGCTTGACCTCTATGGATTGCTTCGCCCCTTTCAATTCATGCGTCATGGTCCTCGGCAGTTTCTTGTGAAGGGTTCGCTTGACCGCCTTCGCGATCTTCCTTCTGTTTTCGATGCCCCGTACCAGCATGACGGTAACGGTGAAATACTTTGACGGCTTCTTGGCAAAGAAATCAAAGCCCAAATCCCCGCTTTCGTCAAGATAGAGATAGAGCATTATTCGGTTTTCCCCTCCACGAGCGCGATCTCTTCTTCCGTCAGGCCATAGAGGCGGTAAACGGCTTTGTTCAATTCAGCCTTAACGCTGTCGTAGCCCTCACGCATTCCACGCAGCGCAACATCTTCCAGTGCGCGCGCTTGCTGTGGGTCTGGGAGAACGATCGGTAGCCTATCCAGATATTGGGGCATAAAGCGGACGAAGCCCCGCTGGAGCGCGGTTCCTGTCTTTGCAAGAACCCAAAAGAGGAGATTCGAGTTCAGAAGGCAGGTAAGGATGGGGAGCGTTATCGGAGCGGTAGCCTGCAACGTCAGACAATATGCCGTAATCGAGTAGAACCGTCCTTCAGGGTCTAGTGCGGCCGCTGGACGGTCATGATAATCTGGCAGTATCACTTTCGGCTGCTCAAACTGGTCGAGGTTTTTGGGATAGATATAACCCCACCATCCCGGTTCGTCCATTTTGCCACGTTCACGTGCTCTGAGCCTATCTTCGCACTGCCTCAGATACTTCCAGGTCTCAGGATATTCTTCTCGCAGGCGTTTCTCGCTGAATAGTGCGGGTTTCGACCTCGATAGATCATACGGAAATAAGATCCACTGACCACCGTGGGTCACGGAAAACGCCCGAATCTCTTCGCCGGAGAGCAACGGCTTCAGCAACGCTGTCTCGATTTCGTGAGTCCGGCCGGTGGCCCGCGATGTCACCGGCAGGAGCCCCTTACGCGCTGGACCAGTTGCCCGCAGAATATAGACATCGTTGTCGCTGGTTCGCAGTCCCTGGAACGCACGGTCCCGTAATTCCTTCAGGCGGGGGTAATCGTTGCCAAGCAATCGTTGCAAGAGTGACGCTTCTGGACCAGCAGTGAACGTCCACACCCCACCGTCGGAAGGCAAGCTTTCCAGGGGCCGGACTTCCGCTTGCCCAATCTTGCCCGATGAAGCATCTACGTACACAAACGACGCTTTAGGTTTACGACTCAGCGCCAGGACACAGGTGTAGTTGGTGGCGTCCTCAAACAGTTGGAAGTCCCGAAAATCGACCACTCGCGCGAGAGCTCTCTGGTCTATCACGAATTTCCGGAGTCCTGCCCCATAATCTGTTGCGAACCACTTATTCGGTGCGATGTACGAGACCTGACCCTTGCTGACGGATAGGCCCAATTCGAAAAACGGAAGATAGATGTCGAAGTTTTTAACCGCCGACCGATAGCGCAGACCAAGGAAATCCGCCATGGCCGGATCCGATCGGCGAAGCTCTTGTACACGCACATACGGCGGATTGCCGATGACGGCGTCAAACCCTACCCCTTCCAGCCGCTCAATGATTTGCGTGCTCCCTGGACGTGGGCCATAAAAGACCTCGGGGAACTCCAGCTCCCAGTGGAAGACGCGCTTTTCGCTTTCGGCCCGAAGAGCCACTGCAACAACATCTCTCCACTCCTTCGGCAAAACCGTTTTTTCGGGATGTTGTGCCCAGTGTTCTGAAGCGCCATCGCGGAGGAACTCGAGGGCACGATTGTGCTCCACCTTTTTCTTGCCGTGCCCTGATGTTGTTGGTGTGTTTCCAAACCATTGACTCGCGTAGATATCCAGCAGCCGCTTGGCGGGCTTCATCGCGTCGCTCGCCTTTCTATACTCCTTGCGGGACTCTGTCACTTGAGCAGCGGTCACGTCTGAAAGCTCGCCGATTCGGATCATGCCGGCCACGGCCTGTTTCATGCCTTCAAACTTACTTCCAGAAAGGAGACTGAGCTGCCCTGTCTGAATGGCCTCGTTGGCTTCCTCAACAGTGACACCGATAAGGGAATTGCCGCAGCGCAGGTGATGGTCCAAGAAAGAGAGTGGGGCGCCAAGCGTAAAGCAGTCAAGCCACAGGGACACCTTCGCCAGTTCCACGGCCATTGGGTTGAGATCGACACCATAAATGCAGCGTTTGAGGACTTGACGTTTGAGGAGGTTGACGTCGGTGAGGCGTTTCGGGTCGATCGTGATTCCCTGGTCGTCCATCTCCTGGAGAATTGCATCACGCATCCGGGCCAGATGCGCAAAGACAGGATTCCACGGAAAGGCGTTCAAGAAGTCGAGGGTCTTGTCCGTGATGTAGTCCACGGCCTCTACGAGGAAATGGCCGGAGCCCATGGCTGGGTCGAGGACCTTGAGGTCAAAAAGCTCATCCACCAACTCCTGCCCAATCAGATCGGCTTTACTTTCAGGCTCGGGCTTGAGACCCTGCTTGAGGAGCGCTTCCTGTTTCTGAAAAAAGGCGCGACGCTTCTGCTGGGCCTCCCGGAGCTTCGGACGCATCGCTTCGAACTTCTCCTGTAAGACCGGCCCCACGGCATGCTCCACGATGTACTGCACGATATGATCGGGGGTGTAGTACGAGCCGGTCGCCTTGCGTTCGCGCTTGTCGTTCTCGAGATAGATTTGGCCCTTCGTGACCACCCGTCCCTGACGATCCGCCCGCTCCCGATCCTTCTCGTCGAGGTCATTGAACGGCACGTACACTTCACGTCCCTTTTCTTTGACAATCGCAAGTTTCCGGTCGGCGATGCGCAGCTTGAACTCCAGCAGCCCCTCATAGATCGATCCGAGTTGCCGGACGCCCAGCGATTTAAAGTCGATGAACACCAGGTCGTGTCGTTTCGGGTCCACGTCCCGGGCCAAAAGGTTCAGGGCACTTGCGAGGAATCGATCGGGCAGTTTGGTCGTATTGAGAAACCTAGCCGCCTGCGCCTCTGGACTTTCATCCTCCTCACCAGGATCGGAGAGGAAGAGACCTCCGTTGTAAACCGGCACGTTGAGTGCGGGATCGCTCTTTTCCACGATACGGAAGAGGCGAGCAAGACGGTCATAGAGTTCGTAGCGGTCCTGGCGATAGTGCGTCTTAAGCCTCTCCTCCACCTCGTCTGCAATGGTGCCAGCGACTTCGCCCACGTCGCGCTTCAGCTTCATGAAGCTCGCTTCGAAGTAGCCCCGAATCTCCTTCACCGGCAACAGATCGCGCGACTCCGCGTACAGCAGGAACAGCAGTCGATAGAGCAGGGTAAGGGTTCCTTGAAAAACGGCAGCCAATGCTTCCTGAGAACAATCGGTATCGAGTTCATCACGTTCCCGGATGTGGGTAATGAATCCGGTTGCGAGATGCGGAAACACCTGCTCAAACACCCGATCCTTGAGGCGCTCGCCCAGCCCCTTCGCGTACTCCTCGCTCCCCAGAAGGAGTTGATCCAGTAAAGAGAGCGAAACTTTTTTGCCCTCGCGTTCGATCTCAGTTGGCTCAAAGGCCTGGCATCGGAACAAGAACCAGAAGTAACGGAAGGATTCAGCAGGATCTGCGGCATGCGGTCCGGCCTGGGCAAGCACCTCCTCAAGATCGATCTCGTAGTAGTTCGTTGCCCTGGAATGAGCGCGCTGCGCATAGAGCCTCCAGAGCCTGCCGTTCGTCACAAGCACCCAGGGGGCTTCTCCCTTTTCAAGGAGACTGATGACTACAGCGCCGGGGTTTTCTTCGGGGGTCTCCTTATCGCGTGTATTGTCTTTGCCATCCAGGGAGCGCTCCCATGGATACCCGAGGCAAAGTGCGAGGGGCGATGCCTTGTGATTAGTCGAGTAGAGACGGTAGTCCGGCTCCGCCGAGCTACTTCCTGTCTGCCTGCTTGGTTTGGCCTCGAATCCTAGTGCCAGTAAGGCTGGCTCTAACACCCCTTGCCATACCACATTCCTCTCTTTCCCGGCGAAGCGTGAGGCGGCCCCATGGTACAGTTCGCGAAGCCGCAAATACAGGGGCTTCGGGTCTTCGGTCCATACGGGAAGGGCAGGTAGTCGATCCAGGAGGTAGTAGTCCGAAAAGAGGGCTCGGTTGTTGAAGAACTCCTCTGACCAATCAGCGAGCGCGTAGGCGGAAAGGAGCTTGTCGTACTGCGCGAAGGGATCGGACTCGGTCCATGTCAAGCGACGGAGCACCCGGCGATGCATCCGACTCGGCTTGCGCCGCTCTACGGTCAGAACGCGCGGCCGAATGCCGACCTGCTTCTGTCCGAGGCTGGAGCCGTTGCCCCCAACTGGGAGGTACTTCTCCAAAAGGACAAAGTCGAGGCTTTCATAGTCGCTCGTGAGAACAAGCAGATAGTTGCCCGCACGATTTCGGAAGGCCCGTGCCAACGCGCGGGTGTGGGCGACCGTGACGCTGACGAGTTCAAAGAGGTAGACTTGGAATAGGCCCTCCTGGTCGGCAATCAGCTCAATCTTTTTGATTGGTCTGACGGTTCCCTCAGCAGTAATCCCCAGGTTTCCTGGCGTCTGCGGTGTACGTGCGTTGGTATTGTAGCCGAGGCGGGCAAAGAGGGCCGTCACAGCATCCACGCTGTTTAAAGCCTGAATATCGTGCAGTCTCAGCTCGATGTCGAAGACGTTTGCGGCTTTCTGATCCATCGCGTTGACTTCTTACTTGGTGAATTCAGTTGCCCCTATTGTCGTCTCAGCATCCATCGCTCCGCTCATAACGCTTCCAATTCTCTTGTTTAAGTGGCTCCCTTGTATCACGCTGCTTCCATGGAGGTCAAGGGTGTGAAGGCCGCGCCTAAGATCCTGGCGTTTGCAGAACGTTATGCGGGTCGCTCGAAAGCCTGTGGGGGTCATACCGAGGCTATGTGGACAGGGCGGCAATCCTCCTCAGGTCCAGGCACACGTACAGGAAACGACCACTCAGGCGATGCGGACTGGTCTTTGTCGGCCACGGCAGACTTCGGTGAACCTTGACAAGTTGTCGAAAACCCGAGAGAATCACCGCAGTCTCAGAAGTGAGAGGACCAGGATAGGCTGACCCGCATAGTCAGTATGTAGGCCAGATGGGGCGCAACGACTCACTGGGGGCGGAGACAACGCGAGATGCGCGAAGAATTTGATGCTTGGGGCCTCTTGCGAAAGCTCACCTGGGAGCACGTGTTGCTTGTCCTGGCCGTCCTTCTTGCGGCGAGGCTGCTGTCCTTCGCCGTTCGATGGGCGCTCCGCCATTTCGCCGAGAAAGCCCCACCCCGCTGGCGCCTCTCGATCCTACGCGCCATGCCGATCACCCGCCTTCTTATCGGTGCCGCGGCCGTCGTTGTCGCAGTGCCGATTCTGGTTGAGCCGACCTTTCGTAACGTCGCTGCGCTGGTCGCAACTGTTGGTCTGGCCCTGGCCTTTGCTCTCAAGGACTACGCGAGCAGCCTGGTAGCCGGGCTGGCGACGGTGCTGGAGAACACCTACCAACCGGGAGACTGGATCGAGATGGGCGGAATCTATGGCGAAGTCAAGTCCATCGCGCTCAGAGCCGTGCGCATCGTCACGCCGGACGATACCGAGGTGAGCATTCCGCATTCGCTCCTCTGGTCGGCCAGTATCTTCAACGCCACTAGCGGCGGTAGAAGCCTGTTGTGCGTGGCGGAGTTCTACCTGCACCCAGACCACGATGCCGCAGCGACGCGATGCCGATTGGCGGAGGTTGCTGAAACCAGTGCCTACCGAAAGTCAGAATCACCAATCACCGTGATCGTGTCCGAGAAGCCCTGGGGTACACAATACCGGCTGAAGGCCTACGTCAAGGAGAGCCGCGACCAATTCCTGTTTATCACGGACCTCACGATCCGGGGCAAGGAGGCGCTACGCGCAATGGGCATCCGATTTGCCCAAGCGCCCTACGCCGAGACGAAGCAGATCTGAGCCGTTACATCCTGGATGCTGATGCTTGCCAGATGACCAGCGTATCCGGTGTCTTCACCGCAGGCGACATGCAGAAGGAAGAAGTACTCCTCAAGGTCTTACTGCTGACGAACGTCGAATACCTCAACGACTCTACGCCAAATGCTGTAGCGTAGCCCACCCGATGACCTCCTCGCCTAACATGTAAACACCTCTCATACGCCGTTGCCTCTGCATCGTGCAGCCATTTCCGCTAAAG
>JAHFDH010000052.1 GCA_023249055.1 Candidatus Methylomirabilota bacterium | reverse complement strand
TAGGCGACGACGACCAGTCGATCTATCGATGGCGCGGCGCCGACCTGAACAATATTCTGGACTTCGAGCGGGACCATCCGGGCTGCGTCGTCATCCGGCTGGAACAGAACTATCGATCGACCCCGCAGATCCTCCAGGGCGCAGGGGGGGTGGTGGCTCACAACGACGGTCGGAAGGGGAAGACCCTCTGGACCGAAAACGAGGTCGGCGATCCGATCGTGCTGTACCGGGCGCTCGACGAAACCGATGAGGCCCTCTTTGCCGCAAGGACGATTCAAGGTCGTGTAGCCGATGACGCGACGGGGTACGACGCCTACGCGATCTTCTATCGGACGAATGCGCAGTCCCGGGTCCTGGAGGAGGCGCTGCGGCAGGCCCTGATCCCGTATGTCATTGTGGGCGGTCTCCGTTTCTACGAACGGAAGGAGATCAAGGATCTGCTGGCCTATTTGCGCTGGGTAGTCAATCCGTCCGACAGTGTCAGCTTCAAGCGACTGGTGAATGCGCCGGCCCGCGGGATCGGGCCCGCCACGATCGCCAAGCTCGAGCTGTTGGCGATGCAAGAAAAGATGACGATCTGGGAGGCGTGTCAACGCGCGGTTCGGGAGAATCGGCTCAACACCAAGCAACAGGCGGCTATGGAGGGGTTACTGCACCTCATTGAAGAGGCCAGGGCAAAATCCGCCCTCATCCCGATTCCGGACCTGATCGCAGAGTTGATTACCCGGTCCGGGTACGCAGAGGAGTTGGAACACGAGCGAACGCCGGAGGCCGAGAGCCGCCTGGAAAACCTGAAGGAACTCGTGACCGCTGCCCAGGAGTTTGCAGAGCGCAATACCGACGGAGGACTGCCGGCGTTCCTCGACTCCGTCGCCCTGATCAGCGACCTCGACGAGTACGCCGAAGGCCGAGGCGCCGTGACGCTCATGACGCTGCATTCGGCCAAGGGTCTCGAGTTTGATACCGTCTTTATGGTCGGCCTGGAGGAAGGGATCTTCCCGCATGCCCTTGCCATGCCCGACGAGCGGGAGTTGGAGGAAGAGCGTCGGCTGTGTTATGTCGGCATGACCAGGGCCAGGCGGCGGCTCTTTCTGGCGTCGGCGCGACAGCGACGCCTGTACGGCAACCGGAGTTTTAACCTGCCGTCGCGGTTCCTGGATGAAATTCCGACGGAGGTCGTGCAGGTCCGCGATCCGTGGGAATCCCGGTCCGTCGGCCTGCCGCCCTCTACCCGCGCTCATTCTCAGCACCACGATGGCGAGCCGTTCGTCGATCGGCTGTATCCCGGCGCCCGCATTCGTCATCCCGACTTCGGCATCGGAGTGATCCGGGAACGGAGCGGCAGCGGGGACGATCTGAAGGTGGTCGTGAGGTTCAACGGCGCCGGCGACAAGAAGCTGATGGTCAAATATGCCCAACTGGAGCAGGCGTAGGTGAGTCCGGCTATGGTCGGCGCACATTCAGTAGAAGCCGGCAGTCACCCTGCCGGTCACAAGTTGACGGACTCGGCGGCGCTCGATTCCGGGATCAGGGCGCTGGTGATTTCCAGCGTGGGCCTGCTGGCGACCTGCATCATTCAGATTGCGGTGGTCTGGGTTGGCCAAAGCACGGCGCTCCTGGCCGATGCCCTCCACAATCTGGTCGATGTCTTCACCTCGATTCCCCTCGGGATTGCATTCGCCCTCTCGCGCCGTCTGGCAAATCGACGGTTTACGTACGGGTACGCCCGCGCCGAAGATGTCGCAGGCGTAACCATCATCTTTTTTATCGGGGCCAGTGCGATGCTCGCCGGCTACGCCGCGATCCACAAGTGGTCGGGCGGAACACCAACCACCCACCTTGGCCTCGGGATGGCGGCGGCCCTAGCCGGCGCTGTCGGCAACGAGCTGGTTGCCATGTATAAAATCCGGGTCGGGAAGGCGATCGGCAGCGCGGCGTTAGTGGCCGATGGCCAGCACTGTCGGGCCGATGCGTTGACCTCTGTCGGAGCCTTTCTCGGTATTCTCGGGGTCTTTTTAGGCTTTCCCTGGGCCGATCCGCTCATGGGCCTGCTGATCGGCGTGACAATCCTGTACATCGCCTGGGGCGCGAGCCGTGAAGTGTTCGCACGGATCATGGATGCCATCGAACCGGAGACGGTCAACCGGATCGAGCAGATAGCCGGCGCCGTCGCCGGCGTACACCGGGTCGATGAAGTACGAGCCCGCTGGATCGGACACCACGTGATGATCGAGCTGTCGGTCGAAGTCGGCCCGCGCTTGACGGTTGCCAAAGGACACCAGATCGCTGAAACGGTACGGCACGAACTGTTCCATCATATCCCCCGGCTGGCCGATGCCATCGTACACGTGAACCCCGCATGGGAAGGGGTCGATCCGTACCACGCGTTGACGGCCGATCACCGACCGGATGCTTAGAGATCCACCACGTCGAAAGGGAATGCATGATGAAGATTACACTTGCAGAGGTTGAGCATGTGGCCCGGCTGGCCCGTTTGGAGCTGACTCTGGAAGAGAAGGAGCGGATGCGGGCCCAACTTGATTCGATCCTGAGCCACATCGATACGCTGAATGAGCTGGATACGTCGGCCGTCGAACCGACATCTCACGTCTTGCCGATGACGAACGTGTTCCGCGAGGATGAGGCCACACCGTCGCTTGCCCAGGAGGCCGCCCTGGCGAATGCGCCGGATCGCCATGACCTCTTCTTCCGCGTCCCGAGAATCCTGGAGGAGTAACGCCGTGGACCTCACCCGACTCACTATCCACGAGATGCAGGAGCTGCTGACGAAGCGCGAGGTCAGCGCGACCGAGCTTGTCCGCTCGGTGCTCGATCGGATCGGACGCGTCGACGGACAGGTCAAGGCGTACACCACCGTGACCGAGGACGCGGCCCTGAAACAGGCCGAGGCCGTCGATCGGTTGCGCGCAACCGGCGCACCACTTCCGCCGTTGGCCGGGATCCCGCTGGCGATCAAGGATGTCATCTGCACACAAGGGGTGCGGACTACCTGCGCCTCGAAAATTCTGGAACCGTATGTGCCGCCCTACGATGCCACAGTCATCCGGCGGCTGAAGGCGCAAGAGGCGATCCTGCTGGGAAAGACCAATATGGACGAGTTCGCCATGGGCTCCTCGACGGAGAACTCGGCCTTTTTCCAGACGCGCAATCCGTGGGCGCTCGACTATGTCCCGGGCGGCTCCTCAGGCGGCTCCGCCGCCGCCGTGGCGGCAGATCTGTGCGCCGCCTCACTCGGGAGCGATACGGGCGGCTCGATCCGGCAGCCGGCCAGCTTCTGCGGTATCGCAGGTCTCAAACCAACCTACGGCCGGGTCTCCCGATACGGCCTGGTGGCCTTTGCTTCGTCCCTCGATCAGATCGGACCGTTTACAAAAGATATTCGGGATTGCGCCATCATGCTGCGCGCTATCGCCGGACACGACCCCCACGATTCGACCTCGGTGGATCTGCCGGTTCCCGATTACGGCGCTGCCCTGACCGGAGACGTTCGGGGCATACGCATCGGGATACCCGACGAGTATTTCGTCGAGGGGATGGACCCGGAGGTGGAAGCGGCGATCTGGGCGGCAATCCGGACGCTGGAGGAGCTGGGCGGAACACAGGAAAAGGTCTCGCTCCCCCACACCCCGTATGCCATCGCCACCTACTACCTGGTGGCGACCGCCGAGGCCAGCAGCAACCTGGCCCGCTACGACGGGGTGAGATACGGCTATCGGACTTCGAAGCCGGACGACCTGCTGGAGATGTACCAGCGCAGTCGGCGGGAGGGATTCGGGCCTGAGGTCAAGCGTCGGATTATGCTTGGAACCTATGCGTTGTCGGCCGGCTATTACGATGCCTACTACCTCAAGGCTCAGAAGGTCCGGACGCTGATCCGTCGTGACTTTGAGCGGGCCTTCGACACGTGCGAGGTAATCGCGACCCCCACCTCGCCGACGCCGCCGTTCAAGTTCGGCGAGAAGATGGATGATCCACTCCAGATGTACCTTTCGGATATCTTCACGATCTCGGTCAACCTGGCGGGTCTTCCCGGCATCTCGATTCCGTGTGGGTTTACCAAGGCGGGACTGCCGATCGGGCTGCAACTGATCGGCAAACCGTTCGACGAGGCGACAATCCTGAAGGTGGCGCACGCCTACGAGCAGGCGACCGACTGGCATCGCTGTACTCCCGCGGTGTGAGATGATGGGAATAGCGGCAGGCCGACTCTTCATGGCGCTGCTCCTGGCGGTCAGCCTGCTGTTGTGCGGGGCGTCAGCCGACGCCAAAGAGTTGGTGATCCTCAAATCGGAGCGCTGGATCGACACCCTCAAGGGAACAGTGAAGAACATGAGCGCCGATCGAGCGGAAGAGGTCGTCATTGTCGTCCGGTTCTTTGGCGGGACAGCCGCGCCAGTCGGGCCGCACAGGCGGAGGCATACCCCTCGACAGGAGTTGGGCCAACAGACGGTTAAACTCCCTCCGCTGGATTCGGGCGAGGAAGCGCCCTTCGAGGTTGACATCGTCGAGAAGCACCGTACCGCCACATCGTTCAAGTTCGAGCCCCACGCCATCTGGCGCGCGGCGGGTCGGACCCGCTCAGGAGGACGCTAGCCGAATGTTCTACTTCGCCTACGGTTCGAACATGGAACGATTCCAGCTCAAGCGGCTCTGCCCAAAGGCAAAGTTTGTCGCAGCGACGACCCTGTCGGACTACGAGCTGGGCTTCTTCGGCAACTCTCCGATGTGGGGCGGCGGCATTGCAAGCATCCGCGAGCGGCCAGGGAAAACGGTCGAAGGTGTGGTGTGGGAGATCAGCGAGGCAGACCGAAAGGTGTTGGACGAGTACGAAGGCTACCCCGCCCTCTACCTCCATAAGGAGATTCAGGTACGGAACCGCGCCGGGAAGATGATCGCGGCGTTTGCCTATATTATGGCCGATCCGGGCCATGAGGTGTCGCCTTCAAAACGGTATAAACAGTTGCTGATCAGCGGCGCCGAGGAGCACGGGCTGTCCGATGAGTACATCGAGGCTCTCGAGGCGATCCGGCCTTTGACGTAGCAAGGAATCGACACATGGAACTCAACGCTCAACGCTCAACGCTCAACGCTCAATTTGAGGCGGTCATCGGGCTGGAGGTGCACGCCCAGCTCCTGACCAGATCCAAGATTTTCTGCGGCTGTAGCGCCGCCTTCGGCGCCCCGCCGAACAGCCAGACCTGTCCGGTCTGCCTGGGGATGCCGGGGTCGTTGCCGGTTCTGAACCGCCGAGCGGTCGAGTTCGCCCTCAAGACCGCGCTGGCCCTGGGATGCGACATCACTTCCGCGTGCCGGTTCCACCGGAAGAACTACTTCTATCCCGACATGCCGAAGAATTACCAGATCTCACAATATGAGCTGCCGCTCGCCTGGCGAGGGTCGATCAAACTTCCCGCCGATGGGGCGACCAGGCGCATCCGGATCCATCGCCTCCATCTCGAGGAGGACGTCGGCAAGCTACTGCATGCCGGTACGCTCCAGGAGGCCGACTACAGCCTGGTGGACTTCAACCGCAGCGGCGTGCCGTTAATGGAGATCGTCAGCGAACCCGACATCCGCACCCCGGAGGAGGCCGGGGAATATCTGCGGCAGCTTCGGGCAATCCTCGTCTACCTGGAGGTCTGCGACGGCAACATGGAGGAAGGCAGTCTGCGCTGTGACGCCAACGTCTCATTGCGGCGCGTCGGAAGCGAGGAACTGGGAGTCAAGGCTGAGGTCAAGAACATGAACTCCTTCAAGAACGTTCAGAAGGCCTTAGCCTATGAGATTCAGCGACAGACACAGATCCTTGAAGAGGGGGGAAGGATCGTCCAGGAAACCCGGTTGTGGGACGCCGACCAGGAGCTGACCTTGTCGATGCGCAGCAAGGAGTACGCCCACGACTACCGCTACTTTCCCGAACCTGACCTGGTCCCGTTGACGTCCTCGCCGCAACGGATCGACGAGATCCGCGCGACGCTTCCGGAACTGCCGCAACAACGCCGCGCTCGGTTTGTTCGAGAGTACGGGATCCCGGACTACGATGCGGCAGTCCTCACGGCATCCAGGCCTCTGGCCGACTATTACGAGACGGTCGCAAGAGCCTCGCGCGAGCCGAAACTCGCCAGCAACTGGGTGATGGTGGAGCTCCTGGGCCATTTGAATAAAGACGGACGGGACATTACCGAGAGTCCGATCCCGCCGGCGGAGCTGACTGCGATGCTCACGTTACTACGGCGCGGGACGATCAGTGGAAAGATCGCCAAGACGGTCTTCGAACAGATGTATCAGACCGGGAAATCGGCCGACTTGATCGTCAAGGAGCAGGGCCTGACGCAGATCTCCGACCAGGACGAACTGCGCCGAATCGTTGAGGAGGTGCTGGCCGCGCACCCAGGGCCGGTTGCCGACTATCGGAAAGGGAAGGTGCAAAGCCTGACCTTTCTGGTCGGAATGGTGATGAAAGCCAGTCGCGGTAAGGCCAACCCACAGGTGGCGAATGAGTTGCTGATCGCGCGACTCAAGGGCGAGGAGTCTGGAGGGAACGGGTGACGGGACGCGGGCGGCGGCTACTCCTCTGGTCGCTCCTGGTCTTGGGCGGGCTGGTCGCGGCACTCCTCGCCGGTCCGCTTCTGCTGGACCAGGAGCGGTATCGAGGGATCGTCATCAGTCGAGTCAGCCAACTGCTGAATCGTAAAGTCACCGCGAGCAGCCTGCGCGTCCGTCTCCTGCCGTCGCCCGAAGTAACCATCCGGGACGTGGTCATTGCCGATCGCGCCCCGTGGTCTGAACCGTTCGTCGACGCGGAGCAACTGCATGTCGCATTGAAGCTGCTACCGCTCCTCAAGGGCGACATCCAGATTGCGAATATCCGTATTGACCGGCCACGCATCAGGTTGGCCAGGGGACCGGATGGGTGGAATCTTGATGACTTGATTCGGCCGACGGCGCGAGGAGCCGCCGCCGAGTCGCGTCATAGCGAAGGTACCAGAGTGGCCGGAAGACAGCCCGCCCTCCCGATCCTGGTCGCAGGGACGTTGGCCATCCGCCACGGCGCCCTCGTAGTCGACAATCCTCTCCACCCGCATGGACCGGCCACCCTGGAGTTTAAGGATATCGATCTGGACATTCCGGACCCGCTTCCCCCTCACCCTCTTCGCTTCCACGCCAGCGGACAGTTGCCTGGCGGGACAACCGGCTCGTTTGACCTCACCGGGAGCGTACAACGCACTGAAGGCGATCAGACACCGATTGAGGCAGAGCTTCGCGTACATGGGCTCGAAGCCGCACACGTGGCATCGGCCATAGGGATATCAGGCGCCGCTGCCGCAATATTCACCGGCACCCTTGATTTCAAAGGGAGAGCCGTTGGCGAATGGCCGCGCCTTGACCTTGAAGCCGACGTCGATCTGCAGCGCCTCGGTCTCACGCTCGCACAGCAAACGGGCAAGGCGACAGGAGAGAAAGCAGGGCTGCGGGCAAAGGGACGATGGGAGGGCGACGGGCTCGACCTTCCTGATGTCAGCCTGCTCTGGAAGGGCCGCACCATCGCGGGTCGGGTCCACCTCACCACCCAGAAATCGCCTCGTCTCCAGTTCTGGTTGAATACGCCGGAAATGTCCATCGAACCGATCGTCGCGTTTGCGACCGCAGCCGCCGGTCCCGAAAAGGATCGAGTCGACGCACCTCAGCCCGCAGCCCGCAGCCCGCAGCCCCCCCACTCCGCATCTCGCACCCCGCCGCCATCCGACGCCGGCGGACTCCAGGTTGACGGACATCTACGCTCTGATGTCTTGCGATGGGGGAAGCTGATCCTGACGACTGCGGAAAGCGACCTTCACTACTGCTGCCGGCTCCTCACGATCCGGCAACTCCGAGGCGGGTTCTATGGCGGAACCCTGTCGGGTGATGCCGGCCTCGACTGGCGCGGGCCGACACCCCGCGCGACGATCGCGACGCATCTGGAAGGGGTCCAGACCGAACCGTTGCTGGGCGCAATCCAGGAGCCGCGGTGGACCTTGCGCGGAACGATGGCGATGGACTCGAAGATGGAGCTGTCAGGCCAACTCGGATCGGAGGCGCTCGCCAGGGTCTCAGGTCAAACCAACATAGCCGTCACCAACGGGCGTGTGACCGGCTATGCGCCGTTGGAACGACTCTCCAAAACTGCGGATCCGATCCTGAAGGGGTTGGGGATTGCTGCTCCCGCCTTGAACGAGTTCGACCGTCTCAGCGCCCATTGGACCCTGGACGGGGGGATCCTGCGAACCAGGGATCTGACGCTGCTTCGGGATGGAGCCAAGCTCTATGCTGCCGGAAGTTTCAATCTGCTCAATCAGACCATGGACTTCGATGTGACCGCCAAGGTGGCGAAAACGACGCTCGAGGCCAAACTGCAAGGACCGTCGTCCGACCCGGTGGTAACGCCGCAGGCGGGCAGCATCGAGGGACGTATTAAAACAGAAGTCGGTAAACTCCTGGGGAAGGATCGGAATAAGGACCTGGGGAAGATGCTGCAACAACTCTTCAGTCGCTGAGGAACAGATGCGAGTGGGCATTGTCACTCCCTTCTATTTCCCCTCTGTCCGGGGCAATTCGATTACGGTCCAGCGCATCGAATCCGGGTTGCGGGATCACCGCGTGATCGTCCGGGTCTGGTCCCTGGAAGAGAGCCCCTCGCCGGGTGAGATCCTGCACGCCCTGGACGCATTCGCCCCTGATCTCGTCCATGGATTCCATGTCAGTGCGTCGGGACGGATCGTCACCGATGCCTCGTCTCGATTAGGTATCCCTTCGATTCTCAGCGTCACCGGCACCGATATCAACACCGACCTCTTCGATCCTGACCGGAGGACCGAGGTGATGGAGGTCCTCCGACGGGCAACACGCGTGGTCGTCTTCCACGACGTCATGCGAGCCAAGCTCACCGGCGAACTGCCGGAGACGGCAGACCGAATCCGGGTGATTGGTCAGACGGTGCGCTGCCTGGAGGCCCCATTCGATCTTCGACACCACCTGGGTCTGACACCGAATGATCTGATCTTCCTGATCCCCGCGGGCATCCGGCGCGTAAAACATGTGACCTTCTGCCTGAAGCCGCTTGATGCGCTCAGGGTGCAGTATCCCCAAATCAAGGCCGTCTTCGCGGGACCGATCATCGAGGCTGCCGAAGGAATCCGATTGCAGGAACTCCTGCGAGACTATCCCTGGGCGTTCTACCTGGGTCCGGTTCCTCATGAGCAGATGTTCGCCATAGTCAGTTCCGCGGATGTCGTGGTCAACTCGTCACGCTCAGAGGGCGGCATGGCCAACAGTATCCTGGAGGCGATGAGCCGCGGGCGGGCGGTCCTGGCCTCTGATATCGAGGGCAACCGATCGGTGGTACGCGAGGGAATCGATGGATTGCTCTTCGCGTCAGAGTCGGAGTTTGCCCGCAAAGCGGAACGGCTGATCAGAGAGCCCGGCCTCCGCCGCCAGCTCGGGCAGACAGGCCAGCAGAAGATCGAGCGGGAGTTCTCCCGGGAGCGGGAAATCCGCGACTATCTTGGACTCTATCGGGAAGCGATCGAGACTGGCCTGCGCAGACTATAGAAAGCAGATCATGGACCTTCATGTCCTCGAACTGTTCTGCAGAATCGTTGAATCGGGCAGCTTTTCAAAGGCGGCCGACGCCATGTACCTGACCCAACCGACGGTCAGCGGCCACATCAAAAAACTGGAGAAGAGCACAGGAGTCCGACTGCTCGATCGACTCGGACATCGGGCCACTCCAACCAAGGCCGGCGACCTGCTGTATCGCTATGCCAAGCAGATCCTGGCAATCCGGCAGGAGGCCCAGCAGGCCATCGACGAGTTCAAGGGAGGATTGAAGGGAGAACTGATACTCGGCGCCAGCAGCATCCCCGGCGGCTATCTGCTGCCGCCGCTGGTCGGGCCGTTCAGGGCCTGCTATCCGGATATCTCGATCGTCCTCAAGGTCTCGGACTCGAAAGAGATCATCAAGGCGGTCATTGATGGCGCCTGCGAGGTCGGCGCCGTCGGTGCGCAATTCGATGACGGCAGACTCGAATATCGGACATTCGCCGAAGATGAGATGGTCCTGGTCGTACCGCCTGCGCATCCCTGGGCATCCCGGAAGAGCGTCCAGGTCAAGGAGCTGCCGGGCCAACCGTTTCTTATCCGGGAGGACGGCTCGGGAACGCGCAAGATTATGGAACTGGCCCTGGAACGGCGCCACCTGCCGATCAGCGCTCTTAACGTAATCGGAGAGATGGGCAGCAATGAGGCGATCCGGCAAGCGGTGAAGGCGGGCGGAGGGATCGCCATCATCTCAAAACTCGCCGTCGCAAGCGACATCAACTGCCGCGAACTCCACGCCATTCCCATCGCGGGCCTGAAGCTGACCAGGCCGTTCTACCTTATCACCCACCGCCACCGTTCGCGCTCCCCCATCTGCAACGCCTTTCTGACCTTTATCGGCGCCCCCGCTCTTCCCCGTCATTCCCACCATCCCTGATTCCGCTTTCACGTTCACGGCAACGTGTGTCTCATTGCGCCGCGTGCTTCTCCAGCAGTAGCGCAATGTTCTCATGCCCGTTCCCATACGCATACCCTCGGGCGTTCTCACCTTTGATGCTATCCTTGAGATGCACATCAGCGCCGTGACTGAGCAGCAGTTTGACAACCCCCATACGCCCATACCACGCCGCATACATCAGGGCGGTCTCGCCTTTAGCCGCCTGCGCGTTCACATCGGCCCCTTTCTCCAGCAGCAGCGTGACAAGCCCCAACTGCCCTTCCGCAGACGTGCGCATCAGCGGTGTCTCGCCTTTTCGATCCCTGATGTTGACATCCGCGCCTTTATCGAGCAGCATCTCGACGATCTCGGTATGCCCGTTGGCGGCCGAACGCATCAGAGCCGTCCCGCCATCATTCGTCTGCACGTTCACCTCGGCCCCCTTCTCGAGCAGCATCTTCACGATCTCGGTCTGCCCGTTGGCGGCGGCGATGATCAAGGTCGTTCCACCATTACTCGCCCTGGCATTTACATCAGCGTTCTTGCTGAGCAGCAGCCTTGCAATCTCGGCATGCCCGTTCTCAGATGCATGCATCAGGGCTGTCCAGTCCTGCTTGTCACCCGCGTTCACATCGGCGCCGTGACTGAGCAGCAGCTCTGCAATCCCCATATCCCCACGCCAAGCCGCACGCATCAGGGCTGTCCAACCATCCAGATCCCTCGCGTTCACATCGGCGCCTTCAGTTAACAGGCTTTTGACTTTGTCCACCTCTCCATATTTGGCCGCATCGATGAGGTTACCGGCAGGCTTGTCACCTCCCCCACCAAATAATTGTCCAAAGAGACCCATAGTGCCTCCTTTCTCGGAAAATAGCTGTCAGCAATCAGCCTATACTCCTATCTCTTGACTGCTGAAAGCTGAACGATTCTTTCAAACTGCGCGCACCTCGTGCTTCTGCAACAGCTCAGCCACCTTCGTATGCCCGTTAGCAACGGCATACATCCGGGCCGTCCGGCGATTAGGACCCTCCGTCTTCACATCGGCGCCTTGAGTCAGCAGCCGCTCGACACTTTCGGCATGCCCATTCCCGGACGCCAGCATCAGGGCGGTCACGCCGTGACCCGCCTTGGCATTCACATCAGCACCTCGATTCAGTAACAGCTCCACAATCCCGGCAAACCCATACTCAGATGCATACATCAGGGCGGTCACGCCGTTACCCGCCTTGGCATTCACATCAGCACCTCGATTCAGTAACAGCTCCACAATCCCGGCAAACCCGTGCTTGGACGCATGCATCAGGGGGGTTCCGCTATTCTGATCTCTCACGTTGACGTCGGCGCCTTTATCCAGCAGCAGCTCGACAACCCGGGCTTGCTCGTACCAGGACGCCCGCATCAGGGCCGTCCAGCCATCTTTATCTCTCACGTTGACGTCGGCACCTTTACTCAGCAGCAGCTCCACAACCTCGGCACGCCCTTTCTCAGACGCACGCATCAGGGCTATCCCGCCATCTTCCTTTCTCACATCCACATCAGCGCCTTTATTCAGCAGAAGCTCGACAACCGGAGTATGCCCTCTCGAAGACGCATAGATCAACGCCACAAGACCCTTGTTATCTCGCACATGCACATCAGCGCCTTTATTCAGCAGCAGCTCGACAACCGGA
>JAHFDH010000179.1 GCA_023249055.1 Candidatus Methylomirabilota bacterium | reverse complement strand
AAGCAAGCCTCACGCTTTGGAAGGAAGGACCTGGCTCTTACGAGTCGTGAGTACCTGCACTGGATGGTGGACAATCTGGATCTCCGACCTCACTTTGACGTGCTGGACGTGGCGGCCGGGACCGGTCACTTGAGTCGTGCAATTGCTCCACATGTACGACGAGTCGTCGCAGTGGACCTGACCCCCGAGATGCTTCTGGAGGGAAACCATGAGGCCGCAGAAGACGGCATTACAAACATTACCTTCGAGCAGGGGCTTGCTGAGAACTTGTCTTACCCACACGACGCATTCGACATGGTCGTCAGCCGATTTTCGATCCACCACTTCGAGGACCCGCAGATCCAGATCGCAGAAATGGTGCGCGTATGCCGCGCAGAAGGCAGAGTCGCGGTCATTGATCTGGTGTCCCCCGACGATGAGACATTGGCTGCTGCGTACAACCGATTGGAACGGATGCGAGATCCATCGCATACTCGAGCTCTCCCGGTCGCAGAGTTGAGAAGGGCCGTGCGGGATGCCGGGCTGGAGATTGTCCATACAGTCTCACGTGAGGTTGAGGTAAGCGTTTTACCCTGGTTGGATTTGACGGGCGTCGAGCCTGGGACGAGACGAACTCTTCTTGACGAACTCACTCGCGAACTCGAGGGTTTGACCACAACCGGAATGCGTCCGTTCATGCGTGACAACGAACTGAGGTTCGTCCAGACATGGGTCGTGGTCGTCGGAGTGAAACGGCGAGAGGCTGGGGGGCTTAATGATGAAAGCAGTTAAACAGGTGGTGGCGATCGCATTGACGGTTCCGATCGTCCTCTCATGGAGCTGGGCTTGGGCTGGTGAGGCACTGGTTGTGAAGATTGGGGTCCAACTCCCCTTAACCGGCGAGAGGGCTCAGGTTGGCAAAGCCATGCAAAATGGGGTGAGGCTGGCGCTGGATGCGCTCAACAGCCGAACGCCGAGGGACGAGACCACGATAGACCTGGTGTTTGAAGACGATGGAAATACAAAGGAAGGGGCGCTGAATGCCCTGAAAAATCTGATCGGCGATCCTCAGGTGGTCGCGATCATCGGCGAGATCTTCAGCCCCTTCGTGCTGGCCAGCAGGCCGATCGTGGAACAGGTGGGGGTGTCGTTCCTGACAGGAGGCACGCACCCGAAGACCACCGAGAACAGCCGCTGGATCTTTCGGGTGGGGGCGAGTGATACGCTGCTGACTGCCCTGATGGCTCAGTACGCCGTAGAGCGTCTGGGCGTCAAGAAGATCGCGGTGATCCACGATCGGACCGGCATTCATGCGGCGAGAGCCGACCTCGTTATCAAGACCCTGCAGCTCAAGTATGGCATCGTCCCCACGGTGAGAGGGCAGTGGAACCCGGGCGACAAGGAGTTCACCGCCTTGCTCAGCCAGGTCAAGGCCAGCGGGGCAGAAGCCCTGGTGGCCTTGGGCGAGACCACCGAGGCCGGTCCTCTTCTTCAACAGGTGAGGGCCCTCGCCCTGAAGCTAACGCTGATCGCCCAGCGCGATTTTGGCGCGTTGACAGTCCTCGAGGTGGCGAAGGAAGCCGCCGATGGGATCTACATCCTTACCGAATACCTGCCGGGGATCTCAGGGGCGAACTGGCAGGGCTGGGCCAACGCTTACCGCCAGCGTTACCAGACAGAGCCCAACAACATCGCGGCGGCATATTACGACGCCGTCTTCTTGCTGGCTGAGGCGCTGAAGCAGAGGGGACCCAGTCGGGAGGGGATCCGTACAGGATTGGAGCAGATCATGGCGTTCTCTGGGGCGCTGGGCGAGTACACCTTCGATCAGGCGCATGAGGGGCTTCACCAGTTGTATGTCGTCCAAATCCGAGGGGGCAAGCCGACCCTGGTGGAGACCCTGAAGGCCAATCGCTGAACTGACAGACACCGTTCTATCACCTCCGGTTGTGCAGTAGTCCGTCGTCATTCAGAGGGCGGGGTTGGCCGCAGTCCCCGATGCTGCCCGCGATCATCGACGTGGCATCACCACCTCCTTCTTGCTCTGCGGGATTCGCACTAATCCTCCGCCGTGCGGAAGCACCGCCTATTCAGCAGATAAAGCCTCAATACCGTAACTCGGACCAACTGTCACGTCAAGGGCGTTTGATGATGTCGCTCCGTGAATTCCCACCGCAGGCGAAGGCGAATCGGTGCAGCCGCCTCCGCCTGATGGCATCCTCACTGCACCCCAAACCGGGTATTGGCACCGCTTGCTTGCCCTATTTCGTCGATGTGGTGTCAGTTGGTGTCACCTCCCTCGTGGCTGGGGCGTAGTAAATAGCAGGTTCCAGGCATGTGTCGCATTCGAATCCGCTGGCATGGAGGTTGCTCATCTATCCGGCTGAAAGATCGTACTGAAAGGTGAAAGGGTGATCTCGATGAAGACAGCAGTGGCGGTTGGATCGATGTTCTTGGCGATTTGGTTGACCGGCCTCGGCTGGGCAGAAGAATGGCCTGCCACTCCCGCGCGCCTCGGCTTGATCCAAGGGGACGTCGCAGTCCAGATAGAGGAATCATCGGACTGGATTCCCGCTTTCTCGAATTTTCCCCTGGGCCCGGGCGATCGGGTGTGGGTCAACGGCAAGGGCAGAGCAGAGATTCAGCTTCCGGCCGGGAATACAGTGCGCCTTGGCGATGACACGGGCCTTGATATTCGTGCGTTCCCTCCTGCCGACGCCGGGACAGCCTCCGTCAGGTTCGACCGCGGCATGGCGACGTTCTATATTAGACGGCTCCAGCCCGAGATCGTCGCCTTCCAGGTAGACCTTCCGCAGGCGTCCGTCCAAGTCCAGATCCCTTCGACCTTCCGCATAGATTTGTTTCCCGATGGCTCGCTCCAGGTGTCGGTCCACTCAGGCGAGGTGATCGTGGAAACGCCCGGCGGGATCACCGAGGTCCGCAGCCGCCAGACCTTGCGATTGAGCCCGTATCAGCCGCCTCAGCTCTATTCGCTCGCGCCCTGGGATGAGTTCGACCGCTGGAACGATCTCCGGGATATACAGCTCACCCGCGCGGTCCGTACTCCCTATCTGCCCACCGAACTCACTCCCTATGCGCCAGACTTCGTGGCCTACGGTCATTGGGTCCCGGTCCCCGAGTATGGCTATGGCTGGGCCCCTATTGTTGAGCCCGGTTGGGTGCCGTTCCAGCAGGGCCGGTGGATTTCGTGGCGGGGCGAGTTGGTTTGGCTCTCACATGAGCCATGGGGGTGGGCCCCCTTCCATTATGGTCGTTGGCGCTTTCACCAGGCCGTTGGCTGGGTCTGGATTCCGCCCGTTACCACGGCGGTCATCTGGCACCCAGGAGCCGTGGCCTGGATCTCCGGCCCTGAGTTCGTC
>JAHFDH010000051.1:9437-12290 GCA_023249055.1 Candidatus Methylomirabilota bacterium | reverse complement strand
GGCGGGCGGCTGGACTGTTTCTCGCACTGTCCGACCCGACATGCCGTCTGGGGTCAGGTCAGCCGCCTCAACGAACGCCACGATGTCTGGTTCTGGCTCAGCCTCTTTTCTGTAGGATCAACCGATCTCTATATTCGTCTTCTGTCAATGGGCATCATCAGCGATATGAGACTGTTCTGATGATGCAGGAGCAGTACGAGACCCACGAGCACGATGTGCTCATCATCGGCGCCGGAGGGGCCGGCCTGCGGGCAGCCATCGAGGCGCGGGCTCTGGGCGTCTCCGTGGGCCTCATCAGTAAGTCGCTGCTGGGCAAGGCCCATACGGTCATGGCCGAGGGCGGCATCGCTGCGGCGCTGGGCAACGTCTATCCCGACGACAACTGGCGGGTACACTTCCGCGACACGATGCGGGGCGGCAAGATGCTCAACAACTGGCGGATGGCCCAACTGCACGCCCAGGAGGCGCCGGCGCGCGTTCTGGAACTGGAACGGTGGGGCGCGGTGTTCGACCGGACCCGGGATGGCCTCATCCTGCAACGCGACTTCGGCGGCCACCGCTACGCGCGCCTGGCTCATGTCGGCGACCGGACAGGTCTCGAGATGCTCCGTACGCTGCAGCAGCACGCGGTGGCTCAGGGGATCGAGGTCTATATGGAATGTACTGTGACGCGCCTGCTCAAAGACGGCGACCGCGTCAACGGCGCGTTCGGCTACCGGCGCGACACAGGTCAGTTCATCGTGTTCAGGGCGAAGGCGGTGATCCTGACCACCGGCGGAGTCGGCAAGCTGTGGAAGTTCACCTCCAACTCCTGGGAGTGTACCGGCAACGGCGTCATGCTGGCCCTCGAGGCCGGCGCGGACCTGATCGACATGGAGGCCTACCAGTTTCATCCGACCGGGATGGTATGGCCGCCTTCGGTGCGGGGAACCCTGGTGACCGAAGGTGTACGGGGCGACGGCGGGACACTACGGAACAGCAGGGGCGAGCGCTTTATGTTCCGCTATATTCCGGAGTTCTTCAAGGCCGAGACCGCCGACAATGAGGCTGAGGCCGACGGATGGTATACGGACAAGAAGAACAACCGTCGTACGCCAGATCTGTTGCCGCGCGACGAGGTGGCGCGGGCGATCAATGCTGAGGTGAAGGCCGGACGCGGGAGTCCGCACGGCGGGGTATTTCTGGACATCGCCTCACGGCGGCCGGCTGACTATATCATGCGGCGTCTGCCGTCGATGTACCACCAGTTCAAGGAGCTGGCCGGCGTGGATATCACAAAAGAGCCGATGGAGATCGGACCGACGGCCCATTACATGAATGGGGGGATACGAGTCGATGCGGACACCGCAGCGACGGCGGTGCCCGGCCTGTACGCGGCCGGTGAGGTTGCAGGCGGACTGCATGGCAGTAATCGCCTTGGCGGGAACGCGCTATCGGATCTCCTGGTCTTCGGCCGTCGCGCGGGTCAGCATGCGGCACTGTACGCGAAGAGCCGCTCCGACGTGTCGATGTTGGATACCAGGCAGTTTGAAACCTTGGTGCGCGAGGCCCTGCTGCCATTCGAGAGTACAGGCGCCGAGAATCCCCACGCCTTTCAGGCTGAGTTGCAAGAGACGATGCAGTCGCTGGTGGGGATCATCCGGACAGAAACAGAGTTGCAAGAAGCGCTGGTACGGCTCGGAGCGTACCGGCAGCGGCTGCCGCAGGTGCGCGTCGAGGGCGGCCGCGCCTATCATCCCGGTTGGCACACGGCTCTGGACCTGCGCGCGCTGCTCACTGTCGCGGAATGCGTGACGCGAGCGGCGCTGGAACGCAAGGAGAGTCGTGGCGGACACGCGCGGGAGGACTACCCGACGGCGGATCGACGATTCGCTTCAGTCAACATCGTCATCCGCAAACACGACGGGGCGATCGTCACGGCCCTGGAGCCGATCCCCGAGATGCCCGAGGATCTCAGACGGCTCATCGAGGAGAAAGCGTAATGCCGGGCATTACGCTGCGGCTGTTCCGGGGCGATGCGAGGGGTGGCGGCTTCACGGAGTATCGGGTTGAAGCCGAGGAGGGGATGGTGCTCCTCGACGTCATCCACCGACTGCAGGCGACACAGGCGCCCGACCTGGCGGTCCGGTGGAACTGCAAGGCCGGCAAATGCGGCTCGTGCAGCGCCGAAGTTAACGGCCGGCCACGGCTCCTGTGCATGACGCAGATGAGCCTGTTTGCGCCCGGTGAACCGATTATGGTCGCTCCCATCAAGACCTTCCCGATGATCCGGGATCTGGTGAGCGATGTGTCATTCAACTATGAGGTCGCCAAGACCATCCCTGCCTTCAAGCCGCGACCGCCCGGCCCAGACGGTACCCACCGGATGATGCAGGCAGATGTCGACCGGGTTCAGGAATTCCACAAGTGCATCGAATGCTTCCTCTGCCAGAACGTCTGCCACGTCATCCGGGACCACGAAGAAAACAAGCCGCACTTCGCCGGGCCCCGCTTCTTCGTGCGAATTGCGGCGCTGGAGATGCACCCGCTGGATACGCACTCGCGCACGGAGATGCTCCGGGCGAAAGCCGGGATTGGTTACTGCAACATCACGAAATGTTGCACCGAGGTCTGCCCCGAGCAGATCCGGATCACCGACAACGCCATCATCCCGCTGAAGGAGCGCGTGGTCGACGATTGCTATGACCCCCTCCTCAAACTGCTCCGCAAGCTCACCCGAAAAGGCTAGTCGCCAGCTCCCCACAAGTAAATTCTTCGTCCTTCGCAATACCGTATGCGCCGCTGGCTCGCCCATAGGCATGAGAGGCCACCCCCGGCAACCTCTCCCCCTTCTTTCATAGGGGCAGATCTGTA
>JAHFDH010000051.1:0-9427 GCA_023249055.1 Candidatus Methylomirabilota bacterium | reverse complement strand
GTATATCTCTTTTGGTATATTAGGACATGACCTGGACGGTTGAGACCCTGAACGAAACCGTTGATGCCGAGGTCGAGGCCTTGCCTGCGGACACGCGGGCGAGGCTGGCGCGCATCGCGAAGCTCATTGAGGAAAATGGGCTGGAGCGTGTGGGCGAGCCGCACGTCAAGCATATTGAGGGCCGTCTGTGGGAGATACGGCTGAGAGGCCGGAGTGGGATTTCGCGTGCGCTGTATGTGACCGCTGTGGGGCGGCGCGTAGTGATCGTCCGGACCTTTTCCAAGAGAACCGAGAAGACGCCACGACGCGAGATAGCGTTGGCCCTGGCACGCGCGAAATCAGTTGAATGATGGAGGTGTGGCAATGGCGCGTATATCCGATTTGCACAAGAGGTGGATGAAGGACCAGAGGTATCGGAAGGCATACGTGGCGCTTGAGGAAGAATTTGCCTTGGCATCGGCCGTGATCGAGGCGCGGAGTCGAGTCGGCCTGACGCAGCAGGAATTGGCTCGAAAGATGGGGACTACTCAGCCGGTTGTGGCCCGGCTGGAAAGCGGGCGAACACGCCCCTCGATGCGCACACTGGAGCGGCTGGCGACAGCGACCGGGTCGCGCCTGCTCATCAGCTTCGAGCCGCGCGCCGGTACGAGTGGCAAGCCCCTGAAAGCGTTGATGGAGGAAAAGGCAAAGGAGCGAGAGTTGTGAGGCGGCCGAGTTCAAATCCGGCAAGAAAATGTCCTACGCCGACTGTTTCGCCGCAGCCTTGGCAAAACCCAGGAAGGTGGAGTTGGTGACAGGAGATAAGGAGTTCAGGCAAGTGGAAG
The DNA here is from genome assembly GCA_023249055.1 of Candidatus Methylomirabilota bacterium. Classification (GTDB taxonomy): domain Bacteria; phylum Methylomirabilota; class Methylomirabilia; order Methylomirabilales; family Methylomirabilaceae; genus Methylomirabilis. The sequence goes on along the minus strand of JAHFDH010000051.1, from coordinate 8,603 downwards.
GGGAAGTGAAGATTCTGTGGATAGCATAAGTCTTTCAACCGGTGCCTACTCGACGGTTACGCTTTTGGCGAGGTTGCGGGGCTGGTCCACGTCGCACCCCTTCCGTACGGCGATGTGGTAGGCGAGCAGTTGCAGGGGGACGACAAGGAGCAGGGGCATCAGGTAGGGGGAGGTCTGAGGGATGCTGATCAGATGGTCGGCCTTGGCCAGGAGGCGGGAATCGGCCTCGTCGGAGAGGGCGATGACGGTCCCGTTGCGTGTTTTCACCTCTGCCATATTACTCAACACCTTCTCGAAGGTCCTGTCCTTTGGGGCGAGAAACACCACCGGCATCTCTTCAGTGATCAGGGCAATAGGTCCATGTTTCATCTCGCCGGCCGGATACCCCTCGGCGTGGATGTAGGAGATCTCCTTGAGCTTCAGGGCCCCCTCCAGCGCGATTGGGTAGTTGATCCCACGGCCCAGGTAGAGGAAATTTGAGGCCGTGTGAAAGTGAGCCGCCAACTCTTCTACGGCAGGCCCAAGTGAGAGCACCTGCTCCACCTGATGCGGCAGGCGGATCAGATCACCGAGCAATTCCTGGGATCTTACTCCATCGAGCTGTCCTCTGGCTCGGCCTAAGGCTAGTGCCAGCAGGTACAGGGCGGCCAGTTGAGTGGTGAAGGCCTTCGTGGAGGCGACGCCGATCTCCGGACCCGCGTGGGTGTACAGGACACCATCGCTTTCACGGCTCAGCGTGGAGCCCACGACGTTACAGATGGCAAGCGACTTACAGCCACGGCGACGGGCCTCGCGCATAGAGACCAGAGTATCCAGCGTTTCACCGGACTGGCTGATTGTGACGACGAGCGTCCGCTCATCGAGGATTGGGTTGCGGTATCGAAATTCAGAGCCGTAGTCGACCTCGACCGGAATACGAGCCAGATCTTCGATGAGGAACTTACCGACCAGCCCGGCATGCCAGGAGGTCCCACAGGCGACGACGACGATTCGATCGATCGTCGAAATCCGGTCCTGGAGGGCATCAACCCCTTCCAGGTACAGTTGACCGCCGTCCAGCGAAAAACGACCCCGAATGGTGTCTCGGATCGCTCGCGGTTGCTCATAGATCTCCTTCAGCATGAAGTGCTTGTATCCGCTCTTTTCGGCCATGAGAGGTGTCCAGAGGATCTTCTGGACCTTTTTTTCCACCGGTTCCCCGGCCAAGGTTGTGACGTTGACGCCGTCATGAGAGAGGACGACCAGTTCCTCGTCGTCCAAAAACAGGACATCGCGGGTGTGGGATAGAATGGCGGGGAGGTCGGAGGCGATGAGGAACTCTCCGTCGCCCAGTCCTACCACCAGCGGGCTGCCGTTTCTGGCCGCCACAAGCCGGTGCGGATCGCCCTTCCAGAGAATCCCCAGGGCATAGGAGCCGACGACGTCGGCGAGGGCCCGGCGCACGGCGACCTCTAGGTTAGCTGTATCCCGAAGGTGCGTTTCGATCAGGTGGGCAATGACTTCCGTATCAGTCTCAGAGGTGAAGTGGTGTCCCTCCTGCTGCAACTTCTCCTTCAGGGCCAGATAGTTCTCGATGATACCGTTGTGGACGACAACCAGATCGCCGGTGCAATCGCTGTGGGGATGGGCATTCTCTTCGGTGGGCCGGCCGTGTGTGGCCCAGCGGGTATGACCGAGCCCGACTTCGCCTGAGAAATCGCGTCCCCACAGCGCATTCTCCAAGTCCTTGATCTTCCCGACGCTGCGATGGACGACGATCCGGTCCTGTTGGAGGATTGCGAGACCGGCCGAATCGTAACCCCGGTACTCCAGCCGCTTCAGTCCCTCCAGGAGGACCGGGACGACCTTCTTGTGTCCGACATATCCCACGATCCCGCACATTGCTTTACCCCTTCTGCCGTTTAGATCGAAATGCCGCAGCGAACTCGTTCCTATTGATCTGCTGCGCTCGCCCGAGCGCCAGCGCGTCAGCCGGAACGTCCTCCGTGATAGTCGATCCGGCAGCGATGATGGCGCCGCGGCCCACCAAGACCGGCGCTACGAGGCTCGCGTTGCTGCCCACAAATACGTCGTCCTCGATCACGGTCTGGTGCTTGGTAAAGCCGTCATAGTTGCAGGTAATCGTCCCGGCGCCGACGTTGACCCGCTCCCCGATGCTGGCGTCGCCGATATAGGTCAGGTGCGGGACCTTGGAGCCTTTGCCGATGACCGACTTCTTGACCTCCACGAAGTTTCCAACCTTGGCCCGTTGCCGAAGCTGGGCCTTGGGCCTCAGGTGTGCGTAGGGCCCGACCTGGCACTCGTCACCGATCTGACTCTCCTGAATAATGCACCCATCCAGGATCACCGCGTCATCGCCGATTGTCGAGTTGCGGATCCGGCAACCTGAATAGATCGTCGTCCCTTCTCCGATCACCGTCTGCCCTTCGAGGGTGACGTTCGGATAGAGGATCGAATCGGAACCGATCCTGACGAGCGGTCCGATACAGGCACGATCGGGATCGAGGAGGGTGACTCCTTCAGCGAGCAACCGCTGGGCGGTCTTGTGCCAGAGTAGACGATGGATCTCAGCCAGTTCGGCACGGGTGTTGACCCCTCGCACCTCGTCCGGGTCCGGTACTCGACATGCCTGCACACCCCCGTCGCGATCCCGCAGCAAGGCGATGGCGTCAGGGAGATACAGTTCGCCCTTGACGGCGGAAGGACGGATCTTCTGGAGGGCTGCGAACAGCGCCTGGACGGCAAAGCAGTAGACCCCCGCGTTGACTTCGCGGATGTGTCGCTCCTGTGGCGTCGCCTCCAGTTCCTCAACGATTCGCAGAAGGCCGCCTGTCTCGGATCGTACCACCCGCCCATAGCCGGTCGGATCGGGCAGGTCGGCCGTGAGGACGGTCGCCAGTGCGCGAGTCTCGCGGTGCGTCCGCAGGAGCCCGTCGAGCGTGTGCGAGGTCAGGAGAGGTGTGTCTCCGGATACGACCAGGAGATCGCCATCAAAGCCGTCGAGAGCCTCTCTTGCCTGCAAGAGAGCATGAGCCGTTCCCCGCTGATCGGGCTGGGACACGAATTCGATCGCCTCGCCCGCCAGCGCCTCTTTCACCTTATCGGCCTGGTGGCCGGCGATTACGAGGGTTCGTTTTGCCTGAAGGGGGCGGCACGCTTCGATCACATAGGCGATCATCGGCAGACCGGCGACCGGATGCAGCACCTTTGGGAGCTTCGAGCGCATCCTGGTCCCCTGGCCCGCCGCCAATATCACCGTGCAGAGATCGTTCACCTGTGCATACCCATCCTGCGACTACGGATCACACCCTGTCCGAAGCGTGGACCATAGGTCGGCTCATGACCGATGCTACCACACCTTCCACTAGCTGTACAATCGATGGCGGAGACGAGCCTGCCTGACCGGACAGGCAGGTCACGCATGGTGGCCGCGACGGTCGGGACGGGTTGCGATCACAGAGAAGATGGTGTCTCACGTTTGCGTCTTCTGTGCTCCGAGCGCGCGCAGGGCCGCCGAAATGACGAAGAGCGAACCGGTGACGACTACGGCATCGTCTGGATCGGTGACTGTCTTGGCCAGCGTAATCGCCTCGGCCACATCTTCAAGGATCTCGATCTTCGAACAGAAACGTCCGGCCTCCAGCAGACGATGCGGATCGACGGCGCGCTCATTCTCCGGACGCGTGAGGACGACCCGCTTTGCCAACGGCGCCAACTCTTGCAGCATCGCAATCCAGTTCTTATCCTGAAGTACGCCGAACACCAGCGTTACGCGACCGGCAAACCGCTGCTCTTCCAGAAAAGCCCGCAGCGCGATCGCGCCGGCCGGATTGTGCGCACCATCCAGAATCACAAGGGGCCGGCCGGGAAAAAGCTGGAGACGGCCCGGCCATCGTGTCCGGGTCAAGCCGTCGCGAATTGAACGCTCCGAAATCACGGCACCGGCGCTCCGGAGGAGCCGGGATGCTGCAAGGGCAACAACCGCATTGACGACCTGATGCCGGCCGAGCAGGGGGATGTCGAAGAGTTCGGCCGGCTGCCCCTTTTCGCCTGCGCTGAATTGCTGACCGAAGAGATCTGACCGGTGAATCCGCCAGTCGTATGCACTCCGGACATCGACCAGGGTTGCGCCACGTGTTTGGCATGCGTTGCTAATGACGGCCAGAGCCTCGGGGGCATCGACGGCAGTGACGACACGCGTTGTCTCTTTGATGATCCCCGCCTTCTCTGCGGCGATCGCCTCTAGAGTCTTTCCCAGATAGTCCTCATGCTCCAAAGCGATATTGGTGATCACTGCCACCTGGGCATCGAGCACGTTGGTGGCGTCGAACCGGCCTCCCATCCCCACTTCCACAACCGCGTAGTCCACCTGGCTGCGAGTGAAGTGCATGAAGGCGAGGGCAGTCGCGACTTCGAAGAAGGTGGGATGCGTAGGGGTGCTGCTTGCTGCGCCCGGTAAGGGGAAGAGACGGGCGATGACAGGACGAAGTTCATCGACGAGGGCGGCAACGTCGGTCCCCACAATGGGCTGTCCGTCGACCTGGATCCGCTCCGTGAACTCCAGGAGATGCGGGGAGGTGTAAAGGCCAACCCGATAGCCGGCAGCCTGGAGGATTGATGAGAGGAGTGCGGCGGTAGATCCTTTGCCGTTGGTCCCGCCGATCAGGACGGTTGGAAACCGACGGTGCGGATCGCCGACGGCCCCAAGAAGCCGGTGGATATTCTCGAGACCCAGCTTTACACCGTAACGCTGGAGTCCGTAGAGATAGGCAATCGCCTGGGAATAGGTCACAAGGCACCTACAGGGGTCGCTGAGTCACAGTCATCCAACAACTGATTGGTCATTAGAGATGGCATGATGAGTTGCAGTAGAGCGTGTTACTTGGCGCAGCGGAACCCCAGGTCGTTGATGCGCCGGTAGACATGGCCGATAGCGGTCCGCCGGGTTGTCCGAATATGCCACGGCGGGTGATACCAACTGCCGCCGCGCTCGACTCGACTCCCCCTGGCGTTTAGATCCTCTCGACCGTCGTGCGGATCATACGGGTAGGGCGTGTACAGTGACGACGTCCACTCCCAGACATTGCCGGCCAAGTCCATCACCCCGTAAGGGGAGGCCCCTTTTGGGTAGCTCCCCACAGGGGTGGGGGACCCGACCGAGTATCCGACGTTGGCCCGTTCAGCCTCGAACGTATTGCCCCATGGATAACGGCGACCATCGGTGCCGCGGGCCGCCTTTTCCCATTCCGCCTCAGTCGGTAGCCGCTTGCCGACCCACCGACAGTACGCCGCCGCCTGCTGCCAGCTCACGATCGTCATCGGAAGGTTGATCTTGGTGGGATCATCGTAGCCTCGGTTGGGAGGCCGAGTGCAAACCCCCGACTCAACGCACCGGAGGTAGCGGGCGTTTGTCACCTCGAATTTATCGATTGAGAAGGGTCCCACGAAGACCTTCGAGGCCGGTTTCTCGTTGTCGTCGGCCTCCGGATCATCGGAGCCCATGATGAACTCACCCTCCGGGACGGCCACCATTTCCACGTCGTCTTGAGCCGGCGGCGCTGCAATAGCCCGTTCCACAGGGAAGATACAAGATGCCAACCCGACGACTATTGCAGGTCCAAACACCAGCACCAGCGCAGTCGATTGTCTGCTCACTCTTCCTCCTCTCCAAAACAGGCGCAGCCAGCGGCGCCCTTACGTTGCGGCTGAAGGCTTCCTTGCGGTCATCTACCAGAGCGGGGAGCCTGGATAGCGCCGAGCCAACCAGCTATCGAGTCCGAATGAGCGACCGGCCCGTGTGAGGAAGACCACCAGCAGTCCGACCATAAACGCCTGGTCCGAGGTGGTAGCCGGCGACCCGCCCCCCTTGGCCAGATAGAAGTTGAGCGTCATGAAAAGTCCTGCCAGCGCAGCGGGACGTGTCAACACCCCCAATAGGAGCGCCAGGCCGGCCAGGATCATCCCCCAGGTGATCAGCCAGGCAAAGAGCTGATGATGGGGAATCACGACGTCATTCAGGAATGGCGTATACCAGCCGAATGCTCCGGTTGCCTTGGTTGTGAGCCACTTCTCCAACACCCCTGGACCGGTGAAGCCTCCTGTCAACTTCCCGAGACCATCTTGAAAAAAGTAGTAGCCGAAAAAGATACGCAGAATCGCGACCCGCCAGAGTTTCGTTTCTGTCTGCCAGTTGCCCTTCGGCTTGGTCACCGATACTCCCTATACGCTCCCACACTGCTGCTTCTCAACTTCAAGGACTCGGATGCCGTCTTCCTCGCGGGTTGAGAGGAGTTGCAGACCCACGCCGGCCAGCAACGATTCGAAGATCGCGATCGCAAACGGGAATCGACCGGCGTCGAACGCAAACTCCACTCGCTCAGAGGGCTGAAGCTCCTCGGCATAAATTCGGAGGGCGCCCTTCAGGTAGGAGATGATATCCGCGCTACACGAGGGAGCGCGGACTACAATGCGCCGCATCGGCCTGTCCTTGACTCTGATCGGACATCGGAGATTCTCGTTAGATCTTTTTTCGCATCATGTACCAGCGGTCGGCGCCTGCCTTGGCGCGCTTGTCGGCCTCGTCGATCGTCTGCGGCGGGGGCACGATCACATCCTGGCCCGGCTGCCAGTTGACCGGACAGGCGACCCCATACTTGTCTACGGTTTGCAGCGCCTTCAGGCTCCGCAGGATCTCGTCGATGTTTCGCCCGAACGGAATGGGATAGTACATGGCGAAGCGGACGACCCCCTCGGGATCGATGAAGAAGACGCCGCGGACGGTGAGGCCGACCTCGGGGTTGATCAGATCGTAGAGGTTGGCCACAGTCTTCTCGGGATCGGCGACCACCGGGAAATCGATCTTGACCTTGGCGCTCTCCTCCATGTGGCGGAGCCACTCGATATGCGAGTAGATGCTGTCCACGCTCAGACCGATCACCTCGCAATTCAGGTCCTTGAACTCCTTGTGGCGCCTGGCGAACTCGATGAACTCCGTCGTGCAGACCGGCGTAAAGTCGGCGGGGTGGGCGAAGAGCAGGACCCACTTGCCGCGGAACTGCGACAGGGTAATGGGGCCCTTGGTGGTGTTGGCGGTAAACTCCGGCGCCTTTGATCCGATCTTGACCATGGTAACCTCCTTTGAAACTTTCTTGATGGAGTTGTCAGAATCGAGCCTTGCGCTCCTTGTGTCAATCAGCCTAACTGTCGTACACCCGGAGATGCTGGTTCACCATTATTGTAATCCATAGTTCGCGCCTGGCGAACAACGATTTTTTGGCGATCCGGATTCATCTGCATTCACTCTTCCGGTCGCCCGCCCAGCTTCTTCAGGACCTTCGAGACGTAGATCACCAAGGCGCAGCCAACGGGAAAAAGAACCTCGTTGGCGGCGCGAGAGACGAGCGCGGGCACCGGCGGCGTCTGGGGCGCGGCCTGGACGAAGAGCGCCAGCATCGCGCCGCCGAACACGACGCCCACGGCGAGCCCCGTCGCGAGGTGCGCCGAGAATCCTCCCCACGGCCTTTTCGCGACCCAGTCGAGCGCCAGGCCGAAGCTGCCATACTGTAATCCCTTGAGGATGGCGATCAGAATAAGCGATGGGCCAGGGCCGGCGTCTGCCGCGACCGTGAGCGCCTCCTTCGCGCCATCGTGCAGCGAGCGCGCAACCATGAACGCGATGGGCGCAGCGAGCAGGCCCGCAAGTCCCATCAGCGATCCCCGTGCCTTCTTCGCTGTGGTGCCGACGGCCAGGCCCACGCACACGACGACCGACCAGGACACCTTCTGGACGAGGTCGGCCAGAACCGGGTTCGCGCCTTTCAGCGTCCCAAAACCGGCCGCGAGCGCGACGAGAATGGCTTCCATCGTGAGGCCCAGCAGGACCGCCAGCCATCCCACATACAGAAGGGATTTCAAGGTATCGAAGGACTTCTCCGTCTCCATTCCCATCGTTATGATCTCCCCGCCTTCAGCTTCTCGTTCAGTTCGTTGATCCCGCGGTACTGGAAGTCCTCGTAGGTGATCAACGGCCGGTTTTTCGGCCTTCTGGGTTTGCTCGACTCGCGCGATGAGTCGGAGCGTAGGAAGCGCAAAGGGGGGCAGGGCATAAAGGGCCTTCTCGGTCCTCCCGTCCAGGACGGAACGAGCAACGGGCAGGCGTTCGACCGATGCCGTCCTGCTCGCGTGGTGAAGTGTTATTGGTTGGTGATGGTTGCAGTCGTCCCGTCGAACTTGGTGATATTGACTGTGAACGGCTCGTTATAAGACCCGGCTCGGTCCTGCAGAAAGCTGAGCGCAACCTGCTCGCCCAGCAGAATCGACCAGTAGGTTGAACTGCGGAAGTGTATGCCGGCGTGAATCCCGTGACCAAACGAGATGTTGTGCGCCAACTTGTTCAGTTCCCCGTTGATATCCAGATTGTCCCTGTCCGCGCCCGTGTAAGTATTGAGCGAAAGGCCATTCGTGCTTGGCACGGACACGTCCCATCCGATACTTCTAAGTAGCGGCCTGATCCTCTGGCTGCCGTCAAAGAAGAATTTCAGCACAGTGACGCACGCGCCGCCGACCGTTCCGTGACCCGTCGGGTAGCACGGGTGCGTCGGCGA
>JAHFDH010000178.1 GCA_023249055.1 Candidatus Methylomirabilota bacterium | reverse complement strand
TGACCAAGCCGTCGATGACCTGGCCGATGTCATATTCGGGCATTTGGGGAGGAAAGTAGATCACATGAAGAACGTAAAGTTTAGCCCCGAACTCGCGTGCGAAGGTGAGCGCATACTGAAACGCGTATTCGGCATTCTCAGAGAAGTCGGTCGGAAAAAGGATCCGTTTGATCTGCATTCGCTCCTCCCATTTGCTTCGCTGCCGCCAGCTTGTCTGCGACGCACGACCCTGTTTCCCCGCCTCAGACATGTCTGAAGAGCTCCTGGACAGGCATCAGCCGCGTTGACAATAGTATCTCTCTCTCCTCTCTCGTGCACAATATATACCAGAAACTCCCGATCATTTGAAGAATCTGAATTCCGTATTCTATTGATTTTAAAGGAATATAGTGGATGTCAGGCGACCAATCAAAGCCAAGTGATTTCGAAAGCCCCGTCGGTGGGGCGCCGATTCCCCATCATCCAAATGCGAGCACTCTTAACTAGTGAGAATTGCGGATGTGATACCGATGGAGCGGCATGCCTCATGTCGCCGAATAATGTCCCAAATCGGAGGGAAAGTGAGGGGGCATTGCAACGCAGCAGTTCGTGCTTCAGTCTACTGCGTCGTGAAGGAGTCGTCGCTTGTATTGGTAGTTCTCACAAGATCGAAAGTGTTCGGTCGTGCAGAGCTCGCGATACTCCGCAATGCTCGGGATCATCAGCTTCCCATCCGCCCGGCCTTGGCAGTAGCCGGTGACCGGATAGAGCCAGTCGGCCGTTGCCTTCTTGAAGAAGGGACAGATCGGCACTCCGACCTCCTGAAAGCACCCCGGCGGGGCCGAGCGCTCCGGACCTGCTCTCGGCCTGGCGCACACCTGACCACTTTCCCACATGCCCTTCATTTTAGACTGAGGCTGCAGGCCCTGAAGCGCCTGGTGAACGGCGTCCCGCAGGTCTTGCATCCGGATGGGCTTGCAGAGGACAAAGGCGCTGGACAGGAGGCGAAGAACGTTGGCCTCAGTATCGGTCAAGACGATCAGAGGAATCGTTTGCGTGACCTGGGGGTTACTCAGGTGGCCCAGCAATATGTTGCGATTACGCGGCTGGAGGGATTCGAGATCGACGAGGATCAGATCAACGCGGCTCTCCTTGATCCGCTCCGGCAGGTCATCGGTCACTTTGAAGAGCACGAGCTGGTGAAAATCCCTGGACAGGCCCTCGCGGTATGTTTCAACCGGCGCCTCCCCATTCCCCACGAACAAGATGCGCGCCACGGCACTCCCCTCGAGACAGCTTGAAGACCCCAATGGCCTCAGAGTGTAGTAGTCGCAAAATGGTGTGCGACAGCAACCCTTGTCTAATCGATGGCAGCGATGCCACCCTCCCCGGCCGAGCGCTGAGGAAGAGCGCCCGCCGCATCAGCGGTCGGAGCCAGCGGCCGGACACCGATCTCCCGCTCTTACCGCGGCCGCGCATCCACGGCGCCCACCAGAGACTCCGGCGAGTAGGCGCACAGCGGATCGCTCCCCAGGACATCGCCGGTCGCGGCGAAGGCGCGCGCCCGTGAGCCGCCACAGATCCTGCGGAACTCACACTGGCCGCATTTGCCTCCGTATTGGTCCGCGTCCCGTATTGCCATGAACAACTCCGCGTGGCGGTAAAGCGACACGGGGCTCTGATGACGTACGTTCCCGGCAGCCACCGGCAAAAACCCGGAAGGGTACACATCCCCTATGTGCGAGATGAACATGATCCCGTTGCCGTCGCGGATGCCGAAGCCCCGCCCCACGGGCGTGCGACGGATTTCGGCCTCATCTCGTCCTTCCGCCCGCATTCGCAGGTAGGCGACCCGGCGAAAGTGGGGGGCCTCGGTCGTCTTGATGGCAAATGGCGCCGTCTTGGTAAGGTCGTACACCCAGTGGTGAAGCACCTCCGCCTGGCTGGGCCTGATCTCCCGGAGCTCCCGGCCCCGTCCCGTTCCGATCAGATAGAAGAGGCTCCACCGCATGATCCCCATGTCAAAGAGCAAGCGGAACACACCGGGCAGGTGCTCGGCGGTCTCGGCAGTGACCAAGGTATTGACCTGGAGGGAGATGGCCGCCGCCCGCATGGCGTTCGCGGCTTGTATGGTCGCGTCGAAGCAACCCCCGACGCCTCGGAAGCGATCATGGATCTCGGCGGTCGGGCCGTCGATGCTGAGGGACATGCTCTCGACTCCATTCGTCGCCAAGGCCCCGATCGCATCCCTGGTGAGCAGTGGGGTGCCGCTGGGAGCGACGGAGACCGGGAGGCCAATACCCCGCCCGTGCTGTAGGAGGTCGAAGAAGTCCGGGCGCTTCAGCGGGTCGCCCCCTGTCATGACCAGTTGCGGCGGCGGGTCCCCGAACGCCCTGAGCTCCCCCAAGAGCGCCTTGGCCTCCTCCGAGCTGAGTTCTCGCGGGTCGCGTTGAGCGATGGCCTCAGCGCGACAATGCTTGCAAGCCAGGTCGCAGGCCCGCGTGAGCTCCCAATACACCAACTTGGGAGCATCGGCAAAAACCAAGTTATCTACTGCGGCGGGACAAGGAGGCAAGACTGTTGGCATAATGGAGTCTCCTCACGGGTGCAAGGAAGAGCATCAGTCATTGATGCCGGGTGCGAAAAGGTGTGTCGATCACGTTGCCTTTGCTTCAGGAAGCCAAAAAGCCCGCAGACGCGGCACAGACCCTGATTTCCTCCCCCTTGCCTTGCAAGCATTCAAGCAAGGCCCTCAGCAAGTCTGCCTCCGTGATGATCCCGACTAGGCACTCACCATCAAGTACCGGCAGCCCTCCGATCTTATGGGCCAGAAGGAGATTGGCGGCAGCCTCAATCGGAGTGTCCGGCGTCACGCTAATCACCTCACGGCTCATCACCATTTGCACTTGCAGCTTATCGAGCAGAAAGGAGATCTCATGGATTTCCAGGCTTGTGGCAGGCGAGGGGAGGTTACGGCGGATATCGCGATCGGTAATGATTCCGACCAGCTTCCCTCCGCTGACTACAGGGAGATGCCGGATGCCCTTTTTTTCGAGGATGTGCTTCGCCACCATGACCCCTTCTTTGGGGCTGATGGTGATGACCTCCTTGGTCATCTTATCGGCAACTCTCATGACTCGTCCTCTTTCCATCATAAACGCTCACTCTTCTGCACTGTCCACCACCCTCAGAAGCCCTTCCCTTCTTGCTCTCTGGCTCAGCAGGCCGCTCTCATAGCTGGCTGCCCCGAAGGATCTTTTGCCTCCGAAGGGTAACCAGACGGGGAAACATTTGCCACAATCGCGGCATCCGATTCATCCCTGCTTCTCTGCTAGCTCAGCCTGTTCACCTGCGGGACAGGACACCTTGCGTTGACACGCCAGGGACGTCGCTTGATCACAGGAGGTCTGC
>JAHFDH010000050.1 GCA_023249055.1 Candidatus Methylomirabilota bacterium | reverse complement strand
AGTCACGTCTGGCCGCCATCGAAGAGATGCTCCATTCTCAGGAATTCTGGGCCGATCCCTCCCGCGCCCGAGAGATCATGAAGGAGCAGCGCGCGCTCAAGGACGTGGTTGACCAACTCGATGCCATTGGGAGCGAACTCGACGAACTCACGATCTTGCTCGGACTGTTGCGAGAGGAGGAAGATCCGGACGCGCTGAAAGAGTTGGGAAGTTCGTTGCGAAGCCTGGAGAGTCAGATTGCCGCGCTCGAGCTGACGACGTTCATGGCGGGAGAGTACGACTCAGGCAACGCGATCCTTTCCATCAATCCGGGCGCAGGCGGCACCGAGTCGCAGGATTGGGCGCAGATGCTGCTGCGGATGTACCTGCGATGGGCGGAGACCGGCGGCTATAAGACTGAGGTGATCGACCTGCTCCCTGCGGAGGAGGCCGGGATCAAGAGCGCCACGGTGACGGTATCCGGCAGATATGCGTATGGGCGCCTGAAAGCGGAGATCGGGGTCCATCGTCTGGTACGCATCTCGCCGTTCGATGCCAACCACCGGCGTCATACTTCCTTTGCGTCAGTGTTTGTATTTCCGGAGATCGATGAGACCATTGAGGTGGCGATCGACGACAAGGATCTGCGTATTGACACCTACCGCTCCAGCGGCGCTGGCGGGCAGCACGTCAACGTGACCGATTCGGCGGTGCGGATCACGCATCTGCCGACCGGGATCGTTGTCTCCTGTCAGAATGAGCGGTCGCAGCATAAGAACAAATCGATGGCGATGAAAGTCCTGCGCGCGAGGCTGTATGACCACTATCGCCGTGAGCAGGAGAAGGACTTCGCCAAGCTCGAGGGCGAAAAGAAGGAGATCGCCTGGGGCAGCCAGATCCGTTCCTATGTCCTTGCCCCGTACCAGCTCGTCAAGGATCACCGGACCGGACTGGAAACCTCCAATGTCGATAAGGTCCTGGACGGCGAGATCGAGCCGTTCATCGATGCGTTTCTTCTGAAAGATCGAAGCTCGTCCGGTTCCGCGAAGTGACATCCGACCCTGCTGCGAAGCAGTGTCAACTTCTTTGTCGGCCTGTTGGTCTCCATCGGCCTGACGGCGGCCGGCTATTTCCTGATGGTGTTTATCTTACAAAAACTGGGAATCCAGCTCTAAGGCTTCTCACGAGGCGCATTCCGGAGAACCGTGACAAATACACATTAGATGGGAGAAATTTGCATGCCGGTGATTCTTCGGACAGGGCTGTTGCCGGCACTCTCAAACGTCTTCATGACATTCGCGTGGTACGGCCATCTGAAAAACCTGAACCATCAGCGATGGTACGTTGCCGCCCTGGCGAGTTGGGGGATCGCGCTCTTCGAGTATATGCTCCAGGTCCCCGCGAATCGGATCGGCTATACGCAACTGAGCGTCTCGCAGCTCAAGATCATGCAGGAAGTCATTGCCTTGTCGGTCTTTGTGCCGTTCGCCGTCCTGTATGTGGACCAGCCGTTCAAACTCGACTACCTGTGGGCGGCGCTATGCCTGCTCGGTGCGGTCTACTTCATCTTTCGCGTGTAATCCTGAGGCGCCAGTGCGGGTGTTGCGCGATCAGCCTGTTTGCGCTTGCATCGCGCCTGTTGCCGCCTTCGAAGCGCTCTTATCGTAAGAGGCCGTACTGAGACCCCGACAGGGTCAATGCCTGTGTGTGATGAGCGAAAAAGGCTTGACACCTTCCCCCGGTTCCTGATATAAAAGCTCGCTTGCCCCTCCGTGTTTCTCGGTTGTTCGTAGTTCGTGATACACACAACACTGGAAAGGATTCGGCGCGATGGCGAAGAAGTTTTACACCATCCTTGTCCTTCCGGATGTCGGTTCTCGGATTCGAAGGTTTCATGTCGCTAAGCCCCTCCTGAGTACGCTTGCCGTCAGCGCAGGCCTCATCTTTGTCGCCTTTCTGTTTCTTGTCTATCAGACGGTCAGTCACACTGGCCATATGCTGGAGCTTCGTCAGCTTCGAACCATATCGGGCGAGCAGGCCAACCTCCTGCAGAAGTTTGAACGGCTCGAGCATCAAATGGGCCGACTCCGGGAGTTCGACGTCCGTTTGCGGACAGCGGCCGGTCTGGAGGCGCAGGGTACGGAGAGTCCGATGGTTGGCGTAGGCGGGGCGGATACCTTGAGTTCGCGCGCGCTGATGGTGGCGGCGCTCGCGCATCAGGCCCCGTCTGGCGGCTCCTTGACAAAGGTCAGCATCGACGGCCTTGGCGGCGAGCTTGACCGTTTGAGCCGCGAGATGAACGACCGCAACAAGAGTTTTCAGGGTTTGATCACGGCGCTCGAGGCAAAGCGTAGCCTCCTGGCCTCTACCCCAACGATCTGGCCGGTTAAAGGATGGATGACGGCCGGGTTCGGACATCGGCGCTCCCCATTTACCGGACAACGGCAGATGCATGAGGGGGTCGATATCTCAAACAGCGTGGGAACACCGATTATCGCGCCGGCCGACGGGATCGTCACGTATACGGGTCCGCTCGGTGCGTTCGGCAACGCGATCTCAGTAAACCACGGCAACAAGATTTCTACCTTTTACGCCCACCTGCAGCAGCAAAAGGTCACTCAAGGCCAGCGGGTCAGAAGAGGGGACGTGATCGGCCTGGTGGGGGCAACGGGTCGCGCGACCGGGCCTCACCTTCATTATGAGATTCAGGTGAACGAGGTGCCTGTTGATCCGACTAAGTATGTCATCGACTCGGAAACAGTAAAATTCCTGGGGAACAGTGAACCGGCCGATTAGTGCTCGGATCGTGTGATTGCAGATTGTGTGTGGGCAAGTCCCCCTGGAGGAAGCCGTCCTCTAGGGGTTTTTTATTGCTGCCGTGAAGGTCTTCAGGGCCGACATCATTGGTTGAAAAGTCTCCCGCCTGCGTCGTTGCGAGGGAGTGCAGCAGCCGAAGCAATCCCACTCTGCGTTGGGCGCTGCTTTCGGATTGAAGGCTCCACGGCTTCTATGGTAGTATCCGCTTGAAATTCCGATAATTCAGGAGGAGAGGACGTAAAGATGTTCATGAAGTTGGTGTCCAAGGTTGTTGGAACCAAAAACGAGCGGGAACTCAAGCGAATCAAGCCGATGGTGACGGCGATCAATGAGCTGGAGCCGAAGGTGAAGGCGCTTTCCGATGACGACCTCCGTGGCAAGACGACCGAGTTCAGGGAGCGAATTGCACGGGGGGCCACCGTCGACGAGCTCCTTGTTGAGGCGTTCGCAGTCGTGCGGGAGGCGGGACGTCGCGTGCTTGGCATGCGCCACTTCGATGTTCAACTGCTTGGCGGCATCATCCTGTACGAGGGGAAGATCGCCGAAATGGCGACGGGCGAAGGTAAAACCCTGGTGGCGACACTTCCGGTCTACCTGAATGCGCTGGAGGGCAAGGGCGTTCATGTCGTCACGGTCAACGACTACCTGGCCAAGCGAGACAGCCAGTGGATGGGCGGGATCTACCGGTTCCTCGGTCTCTCTGTCGGTCTGATCCAGCACGATATGGACGATGCGACCCGAAAGCTGTCCTATGGCGCCGATGTGACCTACGGAACCAACAACGAATACGGCTTTGATTACCTGCGTGACAACATGAAGTTTTCCGCTGCGGAGTTCGTACAGCGGGACCTGCACTATAGCATCGTAGATGAGGTCGATTCGATCCTGATCGATGAGGCCAGAACGCCGCTCATCATCTCCGGGCCGGCGGAGGAGTCGACCGACAAGTATTATCAGATCGACCGGATTATCCCAAAGCTGAAGCAGGGGGCCACTATTGTGGGCGGCAAGATGTATGAGGCCGAGGCTCAGGTGGCCGGAGATTATATGGTCGACGAAAAGGCGAAGTCGGTCGCTTTGACCGAGAGCGGTGTCGCCAAGGTGGAGGGCCTGCTGGGAATTCAGAACCTCTACGATCCGGCCCATATGGAGTTCGTCCACCACGTCCAGCAGGCGCTGAAGGCCCACGTCCTCTTCAAGCGGGACGTAGACTATGTGGTCAAGGATGGTGAGGTCATGATCGTCGATGAGTTCACCGGCCGCCTGATGCCGGGGCGACGTTGGAGTGATGGACTCCATCAGGCGGTAGAGGCGAAAGAGCGGGTGAAGATCGAACGGGAGAATCAGACCCTGGCCACCATCACCTTCCAGAACTACTTCCGTATGTATAAAAAGCTGGCAGGGATGACCGGAACCGCCGATACGGAGGCCGCCGAATTCGCCCAGATTTACAATCTCGACGTCGTCGTCATCCCGACGAATCAACCGATGGTTCGAACCAACTACCCGGATCTCATCTACAAGAGCGTACAGGAACGGTACGATGCGGTCGTCGAAGAGATTACCGAGTCGTACAAGACCGGGCGACCGGTTCTGGTCGGGACCACTTCGATCGAGAAGAACGAGAAGCTCTCGGGCTTGTTGAAGCGCAAGGGGATCCCCCACCAGGTGCTGAACGCCAAGCACCACGAACGAGAGGCGGAGATCGTGGCCCAGGCCGGTCGCTTCAAATCGGTCACCATCGCCACCAACATGGCAGGCCGCGGCACCGACATCCTGCTGGGTGGCAATCCAAAGTTCCTGGCATCGGAACTGCTCCGGCGTGGTGAGACGGTAGAAGAGACGGCCGATCCCCAGAAGCTTGCCGCCACGCTCGAGGAGGTCCGCCAGATGCAGCACTATGGTTTGCTGGATCTGTCGGTCAACGTCGAGGAGTATGCTGCGGCACTGGCCGTGGTTCGCACGCAGACCGAGGTTGAGCATCAACAGGTGGTCGCCTTGGGGGGTCTGCACATCATCGGCACCGAGCGCCACGAGGCTCGCCGCATCGATAATCAGCTTCGTGGTCGTGCCGGTCGTCAAGGTGATCCCGGCTCATCTCGTTTCTATCTGTCGCTCGAGGACGATCTCCTTCGACTGTTCGGCTCCGACCGCATCAGCAACATCATGGAGAAGTTGGGGTTGGATGAGGGGGAGCCGATTGAGCACAGCATGGTGACCCGCGCCATCGAGACGGCTCAGAAGCGGGTCGAGGCCCACAACTTCGAGATCCGCAAGCACCTCCTTGAGTATGACGATGTCATGAATACGCAGCGGAAGATCATCTACGCTGAGCGCCATAAGATCCTGGATGGCGAGGGCCTGCAGGAGACCCTGGCCGAAATGCGGGACGAGGTGATCGACGAGTCGCTCGCGCTGTACGCGAACGCGGAGACCTATGCCGAGCAGTGGGACCTGGCCGGTCTGACCGAGGCGGTCAAACGACAGTTTGATCTGGAGATCTCGTGGTCGCCGGAGGAGGTGGCATCGCTGACGGTCGCGTCGCTGCGCGACAGCCTGGAGGAGCGAGTCCTCAAGAGCTACGAGGAGCGAGAGGCGAAGTTTGGTTCCGAGTTGATGCGGTACCTGGAACGGATGGTCATGTTGCAGGTGGTGGACGGGCAGTGGAAGGACCACCTGCTGGCCATGGATCACCTGAAGGAGGGGATCGGACTTCGGGGATACGGTCAAAAAGATCCGCTTGTCGAGTACAAGCGCGAAGGCTTCGCGATGTTCGAGGAGATGATCGAGCGGGTCAAGCAGCAGACGGTCGAGTACCTGTACAGGGTCCAGGTGGCGCCCGCTGAGGCGCTCGCGTTTGCGGGGGCGCAGGCCGTACCCTCAGGTGAGGGTGAGGGCGGGGGTGGCGACCATCCGCTTCGTTCGCAGCCTGAATCGCCGCCGAAGCCGGCGGAACGATCCCTTCGTCCGGCCGCCGCAACTGCTCCCATCAAAGTTGTGGGCAAGAAGATCGGACGGAACGACCCCTGCCCCTGCGGCAGTGGTATGAAATATAAGAAGTGCTGCGGCGCCTGACGGGAGAAGCTTTCAGCGGTCAGCCGTCAGCGAGATAGCGTTTAGCAGTCAGCCATCAGCAGTCAGCAATGGCATTTTTCCTGTTAGCTGATTACTGAAAGCTGAGTGCTGACCGCTCGTTGGCTGAGGCAGCAAGATGCGTCGGGTATCCGTCATCGGCATCGGGTGTACACCGTTCGGGAAGCAGAACGGGATCGGCATCATCGACCTGGCGCTGCATGCCTGCCGCGAGGCCATGGACGATGCCCACCTTCCCGGTAGCCGCGTTGAAGCATTCTACCTCGGCAATTTCGTTTCCGAGACGTTGGTCCGCCAAGGGTCGCTGGCGCCGATCGTCGCCTATCGCCTCGGCCTCGGGCCGATCCCCTGTACCAGGGTGGAAGGGGCCTGCGCCTCGTCCGGTATCGCGTTCCGTCACGGAGTGTTGCTGATCGCATCCGGTCTGTGCGACATGGTGCTTGTTGCGGGCGTCGAGAAGATGACCTCGGCTGACACCGGAATAGTGACGGAGGCGCTGGCGTCAGCCGGCGACGCCGACAGCGAAATGCGACTGGGCCTGACCTTCCCGGGGACCTTCGGAATTATCATGCGCCGGCATATGCACCAGTACGGGACGACACGCGAACAGGTCGCCATGGTGTCGGTGAAGAATCGGTCCAACGGCAGCACGAATCCCAAAGCCCACTTTCAAGAGCCGGTTACTATCGAGGAGATTCTGGAATCGCGGCTGATCTGCGATCCGCTCCGACTGTATGATTGCACCCCGATCAGCGACGGCGCCGCGGCAGCGGTCCTGTGCGCAGCCGATTTGGCGACTGAGTTTACGGATCGGCCGATCGATGTCATCGGTTCCGGTCACGCTACGGGTCCCGCGACACTGTTCGAGATGGCGGATCTCACCACCTTTGAGGCCTCGGTAGCCGCCGGGCAGCAGGCCTACCGAGAGGCCGGCCTCGCGCCCAACGATATCGATGTGGCCGAGGTGCATGATTGCTTCACTATTGCCGAAATTGCGGCCATCGAAGACCTGGGGTTCGTCGAGAAAGGGGAGGGGGGACCAGCCGTCGCCGATGGGCTGACGGCGCTTGGCGGGAGGCTTCCGACCAATCCGAGCGGCGGCCTGTTGAGTAAGGGGCATCCGGTGGGCGCCACCGGTCTCGCTCAGATCTATGAGATTGTCGCGCAACTCCGTGGAGAGGCGATCAATCAGGTGAAGGACGCGGAGATCGGCCTGGCCCACAACCTTGGCGGGACCGGGGCGGTCAGTACGGTTCACATCCTGAAGCGGCGATGAGGATGGCCGCGTTTGAGGCGTTTGCGTGCGACCGCTGTAAGTGTCTGGCTGTGAGGCCCCTAAGCCGCTGCCGGCGCTGTGAGGCCTCCACCGTCCTGTCGACAAACCTGTCGGGTCGAGGCACGCTCACCTCCTTTACGACGATTCGTGTGCCGCCGACGGTTTTCCTGGGACAGGAGCCGTATGATATCGCGGTCATCGATCTGGATGAGGGGTTGCGGGTGACGGCCCGGCTTACGGTTCCGGAGGAAAGAGAGGCGATGATCGGCGATCCGGTGATCTTTCATGAGATGCGCCCGTATGGACCGGTCTTTCGGTTGGTCTGAGCATGGGAATGGACAACAACATACTCACGATGGCCGGCATCCAGACAGGTAGCGGGCATGATCGTGGAGCCAATCTGGAGCGCGCGATAGCGCTGGGGAAGATCGCGGCCCAACGGGGGGCGCAGGTCATCTGTTTTCCAGAATGTTTTGCCTGGTCCTGGTTCCCTCGCGAGATCGACTCGTTACATTTCGCCGCTGCTGAGCCGGTTCCGGGACCGATCAGTCAGGCGATCGCCGCATTTGCTCGAGAATGCCAGGTCGCCGTGGTGGCGCCGATCTTCGAGCGCGGGAGCGACGCGGCGTACTACAATACCGCTCTCGTGTTTGACGCCGACGGGAGTCTACTGGGTCGCTACCGAAAAAATCACGTCCCGCAGCTATCGAACTATCAGGAACGGTTTTACTTCCGGCCTGGGAACCAGGGATTCCCCGTATTTCGTACCCGATACGCCACCCTCGGCGTCCAGATCTCATGGGACAATTTTTTTCCTGAAGGGTCGCGCCTGCTCGCGCTCCAGGGTGCTGAGGTGATCTGCGCGCCGACCTCCGCCTCGATCGTCGCGTCACACGCGAAGTGGGAGCGGGCGCTTGTTGGAAGCGCGGTCTGCAACGGGGTATTCGTGTTTCGGATCAACCGCGTGGCGGGCGTCGATGAGTTGCCGTTTTACGGCAAGAGCTTTTGCGTTGACCCCAACGGTGACTTTGTGGTGGAGCCGAGCGGCGGCGATGAGGGGATAGTCCTGGCGGAGATTGACCTGAGGTGGGTCAAGACCGTCAGGGGAATCTGGCCGTTCCTGGAAGAACGCCGACCGGAGATTTATGAAGGGTTGGTCCGCGATGCCGTTCCGCCTGGCACCTGCCTGACCTCACCCGCCTGAGATGATCGGGAGCAGGTCGATCGTCTCGCCGTCCATGGGCCGGTAGCTGAGCAGTTCGCGATGACCGTTCACCACCGCGATCCCGAACTCGAATTCCGGGAGCCCCGCCTGCCTGATCAGATCCGCGACTGTGGCGCCGGGTGATGCTTCGAGGGTCATACGTTCATCCTTGATCCGATGACAGCCGATGAAGCTTCTGGGAATGTGCAGGGTGACCCGAAGAGGCCGAACTCCTTCAGTCAATGAAGAGTTCCTCCTGTTCCAGCAGCCCCAAGCCGCCGAGTCGTTCGCCGGTCGGACGTCCCTGCTGGTCCCAGCCGCGAATCGAGTAGTACTCCGTGCGCATCCGCTGGAATGCCTCGAAGGGCACGGCACGATGTCGGGTGTTTCGGTCCAGTGTAGCGATCCGTTCCGGGAGCGTGTCGTCGGCCTGGCTCACACCCGCCCTCACGTTAAAGAGGCGCTTGAGCGTAAATATCCGGTCGCCGATCGTCATTAACTCCTTCCATGACAGTTCCCAGCCGGCTACCAGGTTAACCGCCTTTGCGATCCAGTCCGGCCCGCCGATCGCCCGAAGAAAGAACTTGCACATTCCCGTGGCATTGTAGAGGGCCATCAGATCATGCATCTGAGACACCAGCAGAGCCTTTCCATCAGGAGAGTAAGGACTTAATCGGCTGTTGTACCCGAACTCCGGGATCGGAACGCCGCTTTCCACGGCAAAGGCGACGGCTTCCAGGTGGCAGGCGCCGCGGCTACCGCAGGCATAGTTGAGCGCGCTCGACCAGAAGGCCCTGGGGTCGTGCATCGGCAATTCCAACCCCTTCACCTCAACAGTCAGCGCGAGCGCCTCTTTGCCGAGCGTCCGGGCCGCGGCCCGCGATCCGTCTGCCAGGAGGGAGCCGATACCTTCCCGCCGGCTTACCTGCTCAATAAGAGTAAGTAGTGTTTGCGGGTCTCCCCACTTCAGGTGGAGACCGCCAGTCAGCGTCCGGTCGATCAATCCTCGCTCGAATGCCTCGATAGCGAACGCGATGGTATTTCCGAGCGAGAGGGTATCCAGGCCGAGACGATTGGCCATTTCGTTGGCCGCGATAATCGAGTTGGGATCGTCGTTCACCAGCATGGCGCCGAATGCGCCGACTGTCTCGTACTCCGGCCCGCGGCTGAACGAGTTGTGAGACGCCAGCGTGGCCCAGCAGTGGACCGGACAGCCGATGCATGAAGCAGGCTTGTGGGCGTAGTGTTGCCGGATGGATGGAACGCTGATACGAACCGCCTGCGCCTTGAAATCTCCGGAGGAGAAGTTCTTGATCCCTACCGCGCCGCGTTCCTCGTGGACCTCGATCGAGGCCGACGTGCCGTACCGGGTAAAGTTGCCGAATTTGGCTGCGAGGCTCTCGATCTCCGGCGCCGCCCACTCGAGAAGCCGTCCTGGTTCGGCGATTCGCATCCCGCGAGAACCTTTCACGGCTACGGCCTTGAGGTGTTTGCTGCCCATCACGGCGCCCAGGCCGGTTCGCCCGGCGGCGCGGGCCATTTCGCCTTCGAATATGATGCTGGCGATACAGGACAGGGTCTCACCGGCCGGTCCGATGCAACCAACCTTCGCCTCCGGATCGGTCTCGGCCCGGATGGCCGCATTGGTCTCAAAGGTGTCCTTACCCCACAGGTGTCCGGCCGGTCGGATCCGGACTTGATCGTCGTCGATCCAGAGATACACCGGTTCATGAGCGCTGCCGATCACGACAAGAGCCTCGAAACCGGTAAAGCGATACTCGGCCCCCCACGATCCACCAACAGAGGATTCGCCAAAAATCCCGGTGAGGGGCGATTTGGCGACGACCGAGGTCTTGGTCGCGCCTGGAACTAATGTGCCGGTCAAAAGACCTGGGGCGAAGATCAGTGGATTGTGAGGATCCAGGGGATCGATTGTGGGATCGCATAGCTCTACCAGGAGTCTCACTCCGAGACCGCTTCCGCCCAGGTAACGCCTGGTGACATCGGGTCGGAGGGAGCGGGTTGTGACCCCGCCTGTGCTCAAATCCACAAATAAAACAGTTCGGTATCGCTCACATTGCATCTGTCCACCCGATCATTGTCCGGAGGTCGACTGTCTTGAAATTCGTTCCATCGGTTGAGGGTAGCATGTCGGTTTTGCCTTGACAACGACTGTGACCGTGGTAATAGAAAGATCGAGCCTGCGATGTCGGGTGAGTGACTCAACATCCGGCGCTCACGACTCAAGACGCGAAATCCTGATTTGGAACCAGCTCGCCTCGATCAAGATCGTTCACACCAGGAGGAACAATGGCTTTGATCGCGCCCTTTAGGGGATTACGATACAATCATGAGCTCGTAGGAGACCTGAGCCTGGTGATGGCTCCGCCTTATGATGTTATCTCACCGGAGGGGCAACAAGCCTTTCACGCCCGCCACACGCATAATGTGATCCGGCTGATTCTGGGCGAGACGCTGCCGGATGATGATACGGCGCGAAACCAGTATAGCCGTGCGGGAGACTACTTTCGGCGATGGCAAGCCGAGCGGGTGCTGGTTCGTGACCAGGCGCCCGCCCTCTACCTCTACCGACAAACCTTCCAGCTCCCTGGGGTCGGAGAACTTGTGCGATCCGGTCTGATCGGACTGGTTCGGCTGGAGGAGTTCGGGAGTCGTACGGTCTTCCCTCATGAGCGAACGATGGGGGCCGCCAAGGCGGACCGACTTCGGCTGATGCAGGCCTGTCACGCGAATTTGAGCTCGGTGTTTGGCGTCTATCCCGGTCGCGTTCCAGAACTGGATCGGTTGACGGCTGCGACTCAGGAGTCCACACCGACCATTGATCTCTATGATTGGGACGGCATCCGCCATCGGGTCTGGGTCTGTCAGGATCGTGCGGCGATCGGACGACTTCAGGCGGAGTGCGCATCCACGCCGCTCTTTATTGCGGATGGGCATCATCGGTATGAGACGGCGCTGGCGTTCCGCGATCTCATGCGGGCAAAGGAGACGGGCGACCCCGCCGATGCGCAGAAACGGCCATATAACTACGTGATGATGATGCTGGTCGGCGCCGATGACCCCGGCCTGGTAATTCTCCCGATCCATCGAGTCATACGACATCTTCCGAGTGGCAACCTCGATGACTATCTGACTCAGCTTCGCCGACAATTCACGGTTGAAAGGCTGTCCGTGCCTGCCGGCCCGGAGGCAGCCGCGTCGGCTCTGCTTCATCATCTGCGACAGGCCAAGGAGGGGACGCACCGGTTCGGCTTATACGGTGGAGAGGAGCGCGCATACCTGGTAACGCTTGCTGATGAAGGGGCTCTGGAGGCGGAAGGCGACAAGCCACCTGTCTATAGGCGACTGGACGTCGCCGTCGTGCACAGGCTTCTGATCGAGGGACCTTGGTCTCGGTGTGGGCTGGGCGAGCTTCCGGACGATGCGCTCAGCTATCATCATGATGCCGCAGAGGCTGTTCGGATGGTTCAGAAGGATGGGTGGGCCGCGGCGATCTTACTTAATCCAACAAAGATTACCGAGGTCCAGGCGGTAGCCGAGGCCGGTCTGCGGATGCCGCCCAAGTCAACCTTTTTCTACCCCAAGCTCCTGACCGGCCTGGTCATCCATCCCATTGTGCCCAATGAGGTAGTCGAGGCGTAGTGCACGGCGGTTTCGGGCTCGCAGCAGGTGAGTACAACCGTATTCAGCGGGTGTGACCTCGGACACGCCGAGGTTAGCCGGCACATGCTCACCCGCCTGGCGCACAACCCCCGCCTCCGCCACTCGTTGCGCCGGAACCGACGGCCCCTTGCCCTCCTTTGAAGCTGAAGGCGGAAAACTGCTTCTCGACGGCCGCTCCAGGGCAGTGCGGGCATTCTACTGACGCGTCTCGGCTCAGGACGAGTTTTTCGAATACCTGGCCGCAGTTCGAACAGAGATACTCATAGATAGGCATACGTAACACCGCCCTCCTGGGCTATTCGCCGCCGCGTTGGACGTAGCTTTTCACGAACTCCTCGGCGTTTTCTTCGAGGACCTCATCGACCTCATCCATCAGTT
>JAHFDH010000049.1:6437-12465 GCA_023249055.1 Candidatus Methylomirabilota bacterium | reverse complement strand
AGACCCGGTAGCGGGCCACCTTGGGCGGGATATCGCGGAACAGCTCCATGAGTGGTCTGGGCGAGACGTCGCCCGTGGCCGGATTGTACATGAAGATCTGTTTGCTCCCTTCGGCCAGCGGGTTGATGGGGCGGGGATCGAGCGCCGCCATATCCACCTTGAATTCGATCCCGTGCAGGCGCTTGGACAGGTGACGGCGGATCGCCTCTTCCAGATGTTCGGCGGTCTGAAACTGGACCATTCGCTGAGACTCCTCGATAGTGGAGACAAAGTCATAGGCCATCTTCCACTTGACGTTCCGACCCAACACTTTTCCCCATTCCGCTCCCAGCGCCCGCTCATGCGGTTCCTTCGAGGTGGCCCACTGGCCGACCCGCTCAAACATCGACCAATCGGTCAGCTCCAGGTATCGGTCCAGCGCTTTATACGGATTATACGGGGCGATCCTCGCCATCGTCTCCTTGAAGATCTCCTGGACGTGCAGGTCGATGGCCCGGGTCGTCCGGTGGTGGTAGACGTGCAGGTAGAGGGCGAACTTCGCATTCAGGAACCGCATCAGGGCCGACTCCCCGGCCTTGTGCAGGGTGAGTCCCTTCGGCGTAAAAAATGTATACAGCAACAGTCGCTCAATATCTACCATGTCCAGCGAGAAACCGGTCATATACGCGTCTCGCTGGACATAGTCAAGGTTGTCTACAGTGTAGATCCCGGAGAAGAGCGGGCGAAGTGCCAGCAGCCAATCAGGAAAGCCAGCCATTGGGCCGACGTGTGGTTTCTTGATCAGAAAGGCAATCTGTCCTGGATCAAGTCGCTCATTCGGCTGAAACGGCCCCGTCGGACTTCGTCGGATCGCTTTGATGATCCCCCCCAGCCTCTTCGTGATGATGGCCGTTCCCAGGATCTCATGGTTCAGCCGCTCGCCGCCGACGGAAAACTGCTGCAGGAAGTGCTCGTCGAAAAAGTGCCCGAAGGGGCCGTGCCCCACATCGTGGAGCAGTCCGGCAAGCCTCAGCAGCTCTTCGATGAACGACTGCGACGGCAGAGCCTTCCCGAATGTCTCCTTCAGGCTGGGATAGAGGTGTTTGGCGAACGCGCCGGCCATGTGCATCGTTCCCAGGACATGCTGAAACCGGCTGTGTTCGCCGGACGGGTAGACCCACCAGGTACTCTGTAGTTGATGAATGCGGCGCAACCGTTGGACCCAAGGGTTATCGATAACCTCCTTCTCGGTCCGTTCCGACCGATCACCCGTCGGCACGGTAAAGACGATATACCGATGGATCGGATCTGCCAACAACGCCACCCCTTCATAGGGTGACGCACACGGCGAGCCTACGCTCCCGGTCGATTGCGGCGGCGCGGTGCGCGGTGCGGTCATCGATCACCTCTTTAGATTAATGCGGATTCCAGGACAATGCCTCGATCCAGCATCGCGGTCGCCCGCGAAAGTGTGTGCGTCAGATCGGCCGGCAACTCGGGACTCTCTTCGAGTTGTCGACACAGGTCGATCAGTCGGCGGAATGCCCGAATAAGATCACCCTCGTGCCCTCCGAAACTCTGCTCCACCAGCGCCAGCCAGTCGTCCTCGCCGGACACCCACCGATGGGTAGCCGCCAGATAGGTCGTGTGCATTGAAACCGGAAGCTGAACCTGGTAGGACCGCTGAACCTTGTCTACCTCCTGGCTCAGCCCCTCCAGCGTCTTCACGCGCCGGCGCAAGTGCGCCTGATCGCGGAGGAACAGCCTGGCGGCAGGCTGCTCGGTTGTGCGTGGTTCCTCAATCAGGCACGACAGGAGCGCGGCGAGCTCCTCAGGTGACAGCCCCTTCAAGAGCCCGGAGAAGACCACCCGGGCTACCAACAGTTCGTTGTCGTGGCGCAGTGATGCGATCACGCGGCCTTCCGCGCTCAATCGCCCATCATCGAGGTAGTCGAAGTGCTGGAGGATTCCCACGATACGCAGGAACTGTTCCCAGTAGGAGTTCTGAAGTTGCTGCTGCGTCTGATGGTGACGCTCCAGCATCTGCCCTAAGCGTCGCGACTGCTTAAGCTGCCGCTCCCGGAGCGACCGTTCCGCGCAGCGGTGACACGGCATCTGGGAAAGCGCGAGGGCCATCGCGTCGAGTTTGGCTCTACTCTCCTCATAGTCGCCCCAGAAAAAGGTTGGGGAGCCGGCAGATCGTCGACCGCGGCCCCGGCCGCCTCTGCGACCGGCCCGCGCTGTCGCCACCCGCAACATCCCGATCCGTTCCCGCTCCTGCTCAAGCGCGGCGCGCTGTTCCCGATACTCGATCAGCGTACTGACCGGACAGCAGGGTGATGCCATGCCCTCGGCATCGGCCAGCCTGCGGATCAACTCCTCCTGGTCTTTCCGGCTGGCTTCGATCTTTCGCCGATTCTGGAACTGGCCAAAGCTCTTCTCGATGGTCTTGCGGATCGCCTCGGGCTCGCGTTGCATTTCGATCAGCAACGCCGCGCTGCTATAGCCGATCCGAAATCGACTGTCAATCGGTTCCGGATCGCCTCGCACCAGACGAACAGCATCCTCGACCGTCTCGGCGGAATCGAGCGTCAGGAGGCAGGTCCCTTCCGGGTCGATCCCTCGTCGCCCGGCCCGCCCGGCCATCTGGAAAAGCTCCCCCACGGTCAGTCCCCGGAACCCGAGATCGGTCCGCTTCCGAAGCCCCCCGATCACCACGCTTTTGGCCGGCATATGGATCCCCAGGCTCATCGTTTCGGTCGCAAAGACCACCTGCACCAGTCCCCGCTCAAACAGGATCTCGGTGAGCCGTTTCAATGCCGGCAGAACACCGGCGTGGTGCAGTCCCACACCTCGGCGAAGCCCGCGCAGAATCAGTTGATTCAGGTCGCTCTCAGGACTGATGCTCGGATAGTCCAGAAGCGTCTGTTGAATGACCTCCTCGACCTCCGCGCCCCTGGCGGGATCCAAGAGCGCTTCGCCGCGCTCCAACATGCGAGCGAGCGCTCGTTCGCACCCCGATCGGCTGAAGATAAAGTAGATGGCCGGCAGCCATCGGCGTGCCCGCAATGCGGAAATAGCGATGCTCTCGTCAAGCGTGCGACGGCGGAATGGCCGGTGTCGACGTTCCCCACGCCGCCCCCATCGGCCCATCTCACGACTCTCCGATACGCTTCGACCGGCGGAGAACGCATGGAGAATTCGCCGCACCGAAGCCGGTTCCGGCGGCCAGAGTTGCCCCTCCTGATCGCAGAGCAGATACTGCAGCGGCACCGGCCGAACCGGATGATGGATGGGTCGGATCGGGCGGTGTGTCTGACCGATCCACTCGGCAATCTCGCTGATGTTGCTGACAGTGGCCGAAAGGGCAACGAGCTGGACTTCTGGAGGGCAGTTGATGATGATCTCTTCCCACACAGTCCCCCGCCCGACATTTCCCATATAGTGGCATTCGTCCAGCACCACATAGCGAAACCCCTCACACTCACCCCTGTAAAACTTGTTTCTGAGGATCTCTGTGGTCATGACAACCAGAGGCGCGCGAGGATTCACCTTCACGTCGCCGGTGAGAATGCCGACCGTCTCGCCGCCCCACTGACGGATGAAATCGGCATATTTCTGGTTACTTAAGGCCTTCAGGGGGGTGGTGTAGGCGATGCGATGCTGATGGGCTAAGGCTCGGAAGATCGCGAATTCAGCGATAAGCGTCTTACCCGCGCCGGTCGGCGCAGAGACGATCACGGAACTGCCCTCCGCGATCAAGCCGATAGCGTCCTCTTGGAACCGGTCAAAGGGGAAGGGGTACCGGTCGCGGAACGAATCGACAAGTGCCTGCGCGTCCCGCGGCATGGCCGAGGAATCGATCTCGATGGGTTCGTATCCTTTTGGCATCTTCTGATAGTAACATTAGCAGATTGGGTTTGTCGCTTCAACTCCCTCAGTCATCTGAGAGGTCTTGGAGTATTGAAGGAGGTCGGATCGCTACAGGTGATCCCCTTGCGCCAAGCCTATCCCTCGTGTAAGCTGATCGTGACAGGCAGATGAGGATTGCATCAACACACAGATCTGGGAGTGGACCAATGGCTGAGGAGTTGACGCAGAAAGGTCTTTCATCATGACAGAGGAACAACCAGAAGCGGAAGAGGCAATTCGAGAGCAGATACGGGCCGCGGTAGAGGCGATCGACGGGGCGCTAGAGGGCATCGTACGCTTCCTGACGCCCCTGAGACCGACGATGCGGAATGAGCTGATCCAGTTCCTGGGCGGCCACGTGGAACAGGCACGGCACGCCAAGGAGTCTCTTGAAAGGATACTTCTGGAGTTACAGCGGAAGAAGGAGTCGTGAGGATCAGGTCCCCGCGCTCGGCTTGTCCCCGGAAGATTCAACTGTTCGGACATAACCAATGGTCCGCAGGAATCTCTCGCCCTCGGTCGATTTGAGGAAGTTCAGCAGATAGTCGCTGAAGTGTTTGGCCATGTCCGCCGAGAGGTACG
Source organism: Candidatus Methylomirabilota bacterium (assembly GCA_023249055.1). GTDB lineage: Bacteria > Methylomirabilota > Methylomirabilia > Methylomirabilales > Methylomirabilaceae > Methylomirabilis. Next base: position 7,992 of record JAHFDH010000049.1, on the reverse strand, counting down.
GCGGATGACCCGCCGCACACCAGATCGTAATCTTATGGTAAAGGCTCTGCACGTCGCCTGTCATCGTCACTCCTTCTTCATCGGACCTTCGACTTTGGAGCCCCAAGCTCAGCCCCCTCCTCGCCTTCGACCTTGGCCTGCATCTTCTTCACCAGATCCCGATATGAGGAGGTGCGAATGATCTTACTGAACTGGGTGCGATAGTTATTCACCAGACTGACACCCTCAACGACAATGTCATACACCGCCCATTTTGAATCGGCCCTCTGCAATCGATAAGCGATGGGGATTTCCTGGTTCCGTTTGGTCACGATCTTGGTCCGCACCTCGGAATAGTTGCCGTCGGTTGTCTCTTCCAGATACAGGATCTGCTCGCCCGTGTACCCCTCGACCCGATCGACATACGCCCGCTCCAACAGGTCGGTGAACAGGCCGACGAATTCGGCGCGCTCGTCGGGGGTTCGCTCCTTCCAGTACTGGCCCATGGAACGCTTTGACATCTCAGAAAAATCAAATCGCGCCAAGACAGTCTGGCGGAGCTGGGCTCGACGCTCCTTGGTCTTCCGCTCGCCCTTGAGGGCCGGATCGGTCAGGATCTTCAATACCTGATCAACGGTCCCCTTGACCTGATCTGTCGCCGGACCGGCAAGACTCTGTCCCGGCATCCACAACACTGCCACGGCTGCCGCGATAAGTGTAAGCGTTTTCCATCCGCACCTGATAACGGAATACTTCGTGGTCACTTCATCTCCTCCTTCACGGCCCGACCTGTGGCATGTTCGATGTTTGCCAGTGCAAGGTTATAATTATACATCGCTCGAAAGTTGTCGGCTCGCAATCTGGCGTAGGTCTCCGCGGCCTGGCCAAGTTCTCGGGACTCCCCGACCCCGAGGTCGTAGTTCGCCTTGGCCGCCACGAGCCACTTCTTGGCGTTCCGCCACCCATCCTCCGTGGCCCTCAGCGTCTCCTTCGCCTCATCCAGCTCTCGATGGGCCTTCCGCACCTGTAACGGGATTCCCTGCTCCGCGAACAACTTCATCTCTCCGACCTTCAGATGCTCTGCCTGAGCCGCCCGGATCTTGCCCCGGGTGATTCCAAAGTCGAGGTCATACTTGAAACCCAGCACAATCGCGGTGTACCGATCATTCAGCGGATCAAAGGCCCACGGATTCTGCTGGCGAGTGCGGTTGCCGGCCTGAGCGTATACCCCGTCCAGGGCGAGGAAGAACTGCGGATACAGGTTACTCTCCTCCGCTTTCACCAGCGCCTCTGTGGCCTTCAGCCCGGCCCGCACCTGAGCCATCTCCGGTCGCAGTTCCAACGCCGTCCCCATCCCTCGATCCACCTGCTCCACTTCCCGTGGCGCCGCCTCCAGCCCCTCCGCATCCAGCTCAAACGGCTGCGTGCGATCAAGGCCCGAGTAGAACAACAGACCGCCTGTGGCCAGATCGAACCCCTTCTGGGCCTCTTCCCGGTTCTTCATGACGTCGCCTCGGAACGCCTTCAATTTGTACAGATCGATCTCATCCGCCCCCGGCGTCTCAGCCTTGAGCTG
>JAHFDH010000049.1:0-6337 GCA_023249055.1 Candidatus Methylomirabilota bacterium | reverse complement strand
CGCCTGTGGCCAGATCGAACCCCTTCTGGGCCTCTTCCCGGTTCTTCATGACGTCGCCTCGGAACGCCTTCAATTTGTACAGATCGATCTCATCCGCCCCCGGCGTCTCAGCCTTGAGCTGGCGCTCCGTCTTCTCGATCGCCTTATCGAGATCCGTGGAAATCTCGTCAATCAGTCCAAGCATATTGGCCGCCAGAAGTCGGCCATAGTACAGCTCCTTCACCTTCAGAATCAGGTCGGCGGCTTTCTCTTCGACCCTCGCTTTCTCGACCTTTACCCCCTCCTCCGCAGCCGTTCCGAAGCTCGTGAGCTTGCCGAAGGTGTAAAGCGGCTGAACCAGCCGCATCTCGACCCGCTCGAAGACGTTGGTCACGTGCGGGTGATCCTTTCGATCAGGAGAGCCGCCCTCAACGGTTCCACGGGCTCGAGGGGACGGTCCGACGATGGCCGTCACCTCCACCTGCGGGTATCGACCGGCGTCGGCCTGATCTTTCTTCGCCATCGCGGCATCAGCGCCCCGTTGCGCCTGACGGATCTCCGGGCTCGTGGCCAGCGTGCGCTGGATCAGATCTTTCAGAGTGTAGACATCCTTCGGCGCCGGCGATTGCGCGGACGCCGGCTGTGCGGCAACCACCGTTGCGATGAGCGCCATGGGCAATACGATCCAATGAGATTGTCTCGTTCGGCCTGCATTCATGAGAAGCGCCTCCTTCGAGATCAGCGATTCAACGTCAGCGTACGGATGGCCTCATTCGATCAGAGCTTACCAAAGATATAATTCGAGATCAGTTGCTCAATATCTATAGGGTCTTCGGTATCCCGAAGTTTGCCGCCAGGCTGGACTATCATATCAGAGCCTCCTGGCGTGATCCTGACATACTTCTCGCCGATCAGTCCCTTTGTCCGGATCGAGACAATCGAGTCGTCCTGCAGCTTGATACTGGGATTGATGCTCATGGCGACACGAGCCCGATATCTGTCCAACCCGATCGCTTTCACCCGACCAACCTCGACCCCGGCAATCTCGACCACCGCCCCGTTTTTCAGACCCGCAACCGAGTCAAACTCAGCCGTGATAGTATACCCTCGATCGCCGATTACCTCAAGCTTGCCGAGTCTGATTGAGAGCCAGGCTAACGCCGCGATTCCCACCACCACGAATAGCCCTACCAGCGTGTCCATCGTCAGTCGCTTCATGGATCTCGCTCTCCGTCTTGATCTCTTGACAATCCCGTCACCATTGCCTGGACCTCAACGACAGATCGATGCGCCTACTCCTGACCATGCTGGTCACTGGCCCCGGTGATAAACTGTCGAACTATAGGGTTAGCGGAGGTCATGATCGCCTCCGGCTTATCGTGTTCCACAATGATCCCATCGTGAAGCATTGCCACCGTCTGAGCGATATCGAAAATCTCCGGAATATCGTGACTGACCACGACCGCGGTAAAGCCGAAACGCTTATGGGCATCCAGAATCAGACGATGGACCGAGTTCAGCAGGATCGGATCGAGGCCCGTCGTCGGCTCATCGAAAAGAATGATCTGCGGATCATGAATCAGAGCCCGGGCAAGGGCCGCCCGCTTCTTCATCCCTCCGCTGAGTTCTGCGGGATATTTGTGCGGCATATCGGCAAGCCCCACGGCCTCCAGTCGCTGCATCGTACGCGTGGCGATCTCACTTTCCGACAGCCTGGTCTTTTCCCGGAGCGGGAAGGCCACATTGTCGAATACCGTCAGCGAATCAAACAGGGCGCACCCCTGAAAGAGAACGCCGAACTTTTCGCGCACCTGATCCAGGGCCTTGCCGCGAAGCCGGCCGAGGTCGGTCCCGTCGACCAGCACCTGACCGCTATCCGGCCTCATAAGACCGATGAGGTGCTTGAGCAGTACGCTTTTGCCGCCTCCGCTCCGCCCGATAATAGCCGTGACCTGCCCTCTGGGGATGGTCAGGTTCACCCCTTTGAGTACCTGCTGCTGCTCAAAGCTCTTACACAGATCAATGAGCTGAATCATCTTTCAAACAGGCTCAAAATAGGAGGGCGGTCATGAAGTAATTCCAGACCAGCACCAGGACCGACGAAAGGACGACGGCTTCTGTCGTTGCCTTTCCCACGCCCTCGGCCCCATACCCGGTATAAAACCCCTTGTACGTGCACACCCAGGTGACAATGAGGCCGAAGCTCAGCGATTTTAGAAAACCGCCCCGTATGTCACTCATCTCCACCATATTCCGCATCTCGGAGAAATAGGTTCCCGCACTGACGCCGAGCATCTCCACTCCAACGAGGTAGCCGCCAAAGATCCCCACGACATCAAAGATGGCCGTCAGCAGAGGAAGCGCAATCAATCCGGCGACGACTTTAGGAACCACCAGATATTTCATCGGATTCACGGCCATCGCCTCGAGCGCGTCGATCTGCTCGGTAATCCGCATAATGCCGATCTCGGCGGCAGAGGCCGATCCGGCTCGCGCCGCCACCATCAGGGCGGCCAACACCGGCCCCAGCTCCCGGATCAGAGTCAGGCCGACGGCCGGACCGAGCAGCGCCTCGGACCCGAACTTCCGAAGTGTGTAGTACCCCTGAAGTCCAAGCACCATTCCACTGAAGGCCGCGGTCAGAAGAATAATAGAGCTCGACTTGACCCCGATAAAATGGAGCTGTCCGACGATGCGTCTGAACTTTAACGGCGGCAGGACCGTCCAGAGGGCGGTAGAACCCAAGAAGATGGCCATGCGTCCCATCGTCCGGACCTGCACAAGAACCGTACGTCCGACTGCCTCCAACGGGTTGCCCATGCTCTACTCCACAGGGGATTCTCAGCGCTCCAGTAAAGCAACTGACAGTTTCGTAGAATTGCATACGCGGTCCAAGTTGTCAATTATTTCCTCTTGTGTCCAGGTCGAGATTGTGACCTGTTCCTGATTCTGACTCTGAGCGCTCCAACCCCCTACTGCCGGCATCCGGAATCGCCAACCGCGACACACTATCTGAAGAAAATTCTTGTACCGGGATCATGGCTGACCTATCATAATCGCACTTGTTTTTTATGAAGAAAAATATCAGCCGTCAGCAGAGAACAATCAGCCCACCAGGAAGACCTGAAGACTAAGCGCTGATTGTTCTTGGTGATTCATGCGACGCCACCAAGTCTCACGTTGGCGCCAGGAGGAGGTTGAGTTGAGTACGACAAACATCCCAACGACCCCGACAATATTTGACCGCCTAAGACGTGAGGTACGTCATCGGAGTCGGTCTGCATTCGTCGGTCTTGCGGTTACCCTGCTGGGGCTTATATCAATGACGTCCGAAGCAAACCCGGTCCAGCATCCCGCCAGTATTCCCCTGCCTATCAGCGGGACGACGGATGAGAAGGGGATTCCGGTTGGTTGGGATCTGGAGGTCTTCCAGGATCATCCTCAGATTAAGCTCGAATCACTCAAAGATGGTCGATTCGCGATCCGCCTTGCGAGCAATGAAAGCTCCTTTGGGCTGTATAAGGCGGTCGAGATCGATCTGAAGGAGTTTCCGATACTGACGTGGTGGTGGAGAGTGGACCGCCTGCCTGCCGCAGGCGACGCCCGTGAAAAGAACACCAACGACCAGGCCGCTCAGGTCTACGTCGCTTTCCAAAACTCGGTTATTCAACTGCGAAACCCTGTGATCGGCTACCTCTGGGACAGTAATGCGCCTACAGGGACAGTCGCCAACGGCTATGCCCCCGTCACCCCCATCAAGGTCATGGTCCTGCGGAGTGGAAAGCAGCAACTGGGCAAATGGGTGCAGGAGCGTCGGAATATCGCCGAGGATTACATGCGGCTTTTCGGCAAACACTCGCTTCCCAAGGTGGCGCGCGTCGCCATCTGGATCAACACCCAGCACACCAAGTCAACCGCCCAAGCGTCCTTCACCGATCTTCAGTTCCAACGAGCCAATTAGTCATTGCTCGGGCCTCTAATGCGCCCGCGCCTTCGTGTCCATGTCCCGCGCTGTGGCGGCGGTGCGGATGGCGCAAACCCTGTTCGCAGCGGGTCCACAAAGCTAACTGGATTGTGCGGCAAGCTGGCGGGCCAGGCAAGCGGCAGTCAATGCGCAACCCGCTGAGTCAACTTTAGCGAGTTGTTGGGCATCGCCGGTTGTGAAGCCTATCACCCAACCCGGGCATAGACGGCGACTTCCTTCTCCAGCCTGTCACCGAGAATATCCCGCTGGACTTCGAGATCGTAGTGGGCTTGAAGGTTCGACCAAAACGTCTCCGTCATGCCAAAGTAGCGGGCCAGGCGGAGCGCGGTGTCCGGGCTGATCGCCCGCTTACCATGCACGATCTCGTTGATCCGACGCGGCGGAACGCCGATGTCCTTCGACAGCCGATACTGGCTGATGCCCATAGGCTCCAGGAAATCCTCCATCAGGATCTCACCAGGGTGTACCGGCGCCATCTTCCTCGCAGCCATACCAGCCTCCCTTAGTGGTAGTCCGCAATCTCCACAGCGTAGGCATCCCCGCCTCGCCACACGAAACAGATCCGCCATTGGTCGTTGATGCGAATGCTGTATTGTCCTTCGCGACCCCCGACCAGCTTCTCCAAGCGGTTGCCTGGTGGAACCCGTAGGTCCTGCAACGAACCGACTGCGTGTAGGATGGCCAGCTTCTTCCAGGCGGCACGTTGCAGCTCAGGACCAAAGGTAGGAACCCGCTCCCTGGAGAACACACGCCTAGTCTGTTCGTCGGCGAACGACTTGATCATCTGGGCATATCGTAACGCATAGCGATAATAACGTCAAGGGGAATGACCAGCCGAGGTTACCGATGGGATCCCGCTGCAAGTACGCCAAGCCCTTGACCCGCCCCGATCTTCTCCTTGTGCTCATACCCAAACGGACAGGTCCAGCGTATCCACCAGGCCCCGTCTCGCCGGAACAGCCCCGATCTACGCTCCCTTTTCGTGGCATGTGACTCTCCTGTCGAAAGTACCCGCATGGGACGGCGGATGATCAGGTGTCTTTCCGAAACCCGGTTGTTACCCACGACACAGTCCACCACAGACCGACTCCACCCGCTAAGACCAGCAGAGGGGGAATCAGCAGACGCGAACCCGATTGCACAAGCCGCCCGTACAGCTCTTTTCGGCGCGCCCTCTCCAGAATGATAGATATCTCGGCCTGAGGCAATGGCGGGTCTAGGGTGTAGGTTTCGTCCTCAACCCTAACAGCATTGGCGAGGGGATCGCGGGCGTCGGCCCACCTTTTCTCCGCTTCTATCCAGCCCACCGCACATACCGCCCAGAGACGAAACATTCCACGCTTCCAATTCCTACGCCGCCGTATTCGTGTCGATTCATCGTCCGCCATGCGCCTTCCCTCCTTCCGCTACGCGGCTAGATGCTCTTTAATCCACATGCGAATCAGCGCCGCATAGCTCAGCCCCTTCGCCTCTGCTATCGCTTCAATCTTCACCATATCGTCCGGGTCAAGACGAATGGCGATAGCCCGTTTGGGCTGCTTGACGAAGCGGATCGCCGCCTCGGTCGTGTTTTCAGCAGTCTCCGCAAAACTATGGATGTCCCAATATGCCGCCGCCGCCTGGTCGATCGGTAATCGGGGAATGCGCTTCTTAATCATTTCCCGAGCCCCAGATAGCACGCCCGTTCCTTCGCGTCCATGTCTCGCGCTGTCGCGGCAGCACGAATGGCGCGAAGCCTATCGCGCAGCGTGTCCAGCAAAGCCAGTTTCTCCGCTACCGGACGCTGCGCCAGCGATCGCCGGAACGCGCGTTTGCTTTCGAGAATACGTTGAAGGTCGAAGGTCATGACGAACTCTACAGAAACCTTCGTTCAAATGTCTGCCACCGATCAAGCAGCCCGTACCGCCGCACCAAGCCCTGAAACCGTTCCATATTGATCGCCGCAGCCTCGATGAATTGGAGCAATCTGGCGTGGTCTTTGGCTCGCCCGATCTGCAAAGCGATCGCCGCCAGATGCTCCGCCGATGGCGTAGCGCGCCACGACACCGTCGGCCTCCATCTGGTTGATGACACTAATGATCCGGGCAATGGTCACCGCTATGCCCTTTCCGTCGGTACAGCGTGGATCATCCGTCGCACGTTCACTGGCACAATCAAGCGCCTCAAGTGAAGCCAGGAGGAATGCGCTTATCGGCTATTTCCTCCTCTTGCGCTCTACAGTCCTCGGTAGCTCTCCCGTCGGTGTTTGATCCGTAGCACCTCAACCGTTCGCGCCTTGTCGTCAACGTCGTAGAGCACCCTGATCTCACCAACTCGCACTCGCCAGGCCCCGGTACTCAGCTTCACGCACCCTGGGGGTCGTGGGGTGTGAGC
>JAHFDH010000177.1 GCA_023249055.1 Candidatus Methylomirabilota bacterium | reverse complement strand
CATGGGCCAAAAGATTAGGTTGTACACTGATGAGCACGTGGCGAAGGCTGTCGTGCGAGGGCTGCGCCAACGGGGGATGGATGTACTGACGGTGCTGGAAGCTGGGATGGTTGGTGCGCTTGACGAGGAGCATATGAGGCGAGCGCGGAACGAAGGTCGGGCGATCTTTACCCAGGATAACGACTTCCTTCGCTTGCACGCCGCGGGTACCGATCACGCCGGGATCATCTACGCGCCACAGCACACCTCAGTTCAGGACATCATCCGGGGACTGATGTTGATTTATCAGGTATTGGACGCCGAAGAGATACGCGGCCAGATCGAGTTTCTCTAAGATCTCGATCGGAGGCGACACTCAGTGAAGCGCGGGAGGCTGGGTTGAGGGACAACACCCAGCTCGACAAACTTGGCGGTATTGTCGGAAGTGGTGGCCTATCACTGGAAGTAAATAGATTGCTGAGACCCGCTTTGCTCATCTCAACCTACATTACTTAGATCTGGAGATCGTATGCGTCTCAAGCTTCGCGACTACTGGCTGATGCTCATTCCGCTCGTGGCATTGATCTCGCTCCTGATTGTCGGGTTTGTCTTCAGGTTGTTGACGAAATAGCCGCGTCGTCTGTTTGACGCCATGCTATGGTACGGCAGGCGGGACCAAGAACCGACGCACAGCTCACCAACAGCGATGCGAGCCGCTATGCGTAAAAGGATTATTGGGCTAATACAGGAGGCTTGCCGGGTGGGGAAAAACCGTCGGCTTCGGAAGCGACCGGCCCTTGACTATGGCAGATCAGAACTTCGTTGTCCGGATACGATTGAATAATTCAGTCGGATCTCCACGCGCGTGCGACCGCTTGAGACCTTAAATGCCGCTTGCGCATGGCTGGGTGGGCCTACCAGTAGTGCGGGATTGTTCGAGAAACCGGCGCCTTCGACCGGTATCCCGATCCAGTTCCTGTCAAACTTCCCATTGCCGTTCTCATCGTGATACACCGCTGCGGCGTACGCGCCTGCCTGCGGTACACTCACACAGAACGCGACGGTCCCACGCGTTGCCGGAACGCGTTGCTTTAGGATTTTCTTGCCCTTCGCAAGGAAATCGCCCGGGTTGTCGCCATACAGGGCGAATGTAATATTCCCGCGATCGTTCCTGACCCCATGCACTTGGACCTCGATGGCGGTGGAGTTGCCGTCACATCCCCGCTCGGCCGCGTCGATTCGGGCATGCGCATCCCCGCTCCATGACAGCAACAACTGACACGCAAACCACAGACCGAAAAAGAAAGAACTTCCGCCGCCGCAACACTTAAACAGCGCGTGCGCACGTGCGCCCGCCTCGAACGCCAGAGGCCGCGCACCATACCGGTGGATGCGGGAAGCCGGCCGCCTCCACACTTCCGGTTTATCGCGCATAGGTCGCTGTGTCCGGGTGGCGCCACATCTCTACCGGATTGTGTCCGGTCTTTCCTGCTGTCCTTGCGCTTCGCAGCAGCTCGCGAAGCGCGGCACACAGACCGGGAAAGATCGCTTTCTTGTACGGCGAGTCCTCCGGGAGGGCTTGCATCAGGCGGCGATGGGCCTCGCCCATGGCGTGATAGGGCATCAGGGGAAACAGGTGGTGCAGGGCATGATACCGCAATCCGATAGGAAACAGGAGCAGCGTCAACAGGGACCGTCCCTCAATCGTCACGGAGTCCTCAATCTGCTCGACGTAGGTCATGTTGCCTCCCGTATTCAAGAAACGATGCGCCGCCAGGGTGCGAACCCAGTTCAGCGCAATCGTGCAGATCGTCAGACCATAAATCAGCCCGACCGTCGTCCACGCGATAACTCCCGTGACAATCAGCCCGATCATGACAATCAGCCAGAGCAGGCAGAGCAGATCCAATATGGCCCAGAGACCCAGGGGTTCCGTTGATGGGATGACGCGCCGATAGTATGGGTTGATGGTATACGAGGACCAGCTTTCCAGAACCCACCGACGAGAAGGGGGAGACAGAAACGACAGCGGCACTAAGATCAGGAAGCGGAAGGCGGCCAGGAGCGGTACGACCGGAATCTGTGCGAGATAGAGCAGTGTCTCTCGGGTCGGCGACGAACCGAGCGGGAGGTACTCTCCCTCAGCAGGGGTACCGAACTTACGAGGGTGGTGATGGTCAAGGTGACTGCGGTACAGGAGTGAATGGAGGAGAAACGGTACCCCGAACAGAAGATTCCAGATGATATGAAATGCGACCATGGAGGGTTCTTCTCTATGGACAAGTTCATGAATGAAGATGCCGACCCTGAACAACGCCAATCCCGACAGCAGGCCTGCAGTCACCTGGACCAGCGAGAAGGCCGGTGCCATCAAGTAGATCGCGGCAAAACCGTAGCCGATAGATAGCGTGATGAGAAAGTCGGCCCAATAGAGCAACGGCTTTGGCGCGAACAGATCCTGAACAAGCTTCTTAATCTCCCGGCGGGAAAAGTCCGGAGTGTCGTGCTGAGCGGCAGCCGGCAATTCTGATTCCTCCATAGCAATCGAGGGCGCCTTTTTTTCATACTCGTACAAAGTCAACCTCCCCTCCGTAGCTCACTGTTACGACGTGCGGCGGCTCGCTCCCAAGGATATGTCGGTGAAGAATGCCTTTCGTGTAGGTGAGCATAAATAGTCATCGCGCGTCGACATGCTTCCTCTGGAATAAGGGGCACTACATCGCTGTTGCCAAGGCATCTGATCACATCGGGGGATGATTAGCTAAATAAGGGTTATTTATACCATACTAACGTCGGCGGAGTCAAGAACGCCCGCATCTGTCGCGAAGGTGAACCATGACACGGCACCCCAGACCCTCTACCTCTGGGATTGCTCTACCGGCTCCCTCAGGACGAGATCGGAACCGCAGCCGTTGGCGACCACAACACCGCCTCGCCGTTGTGTATCCGATAGACCCAGTCACCGCTCTCTACGACAGCAGGCTGGTGTGAGATAGCCAGAATGGTCAACCGACCTCGGAGGCCCCGCAGCGATTGGCAAATGGCGGCTGTATTCTCTGCATCGAGCGCGCTGGTCACCTCATCCAGAATCAGTAGCTTGGGTCGATGTACCAACGCCCTGGCGATGGCGATGCGTTGCCGCTGACCTCCCGATAATGCCGTACCACGCTCTCCGACTGAACTATGGATCCCGGAGGACCGCATCGTCACAAAGTCCCAGGCGCCGGCGGCACGCAGCGCCGCCTCAGCATCAGTCTCGTTCAACTCCGGGTCGCCGAGCGTCACATTTTGCAGTACCGTATCGTGAAGGAGAAAAGGCTCTTGCGGCACATACCCGATCATCCGCCGCCACTGTCTCAGGTCAACATCATCTAACGGCACATCGTCAATCCAGACGCAGCCGTGCTGCGGACGCAACAGACCCGTAAACAGATCGGCGATTGTCGTTTTTCCGGCCCCCG
>JAHFDH010000048.1:10909-12659 GCA_023249055.1 Candidatus Methylomirabilota bacterium | reverse complement strand
TGAAGACAATCCCTCCCATGTCGGAGCGTTCAGCGCTCGCCTCCAAGCCTGTCTGCATGCCAACGGCAAGCGCGGAGCTCTGTGTAGAATCACGATGGTAAGTCGGAAAAACCATGCGACGACGCCAAATATGAGCGCGCCTATAAGCGCGGCTATTCCGATAAAAGCCACAGGGGAACTCGCTCTCAGTCTTCCAAGCCTATCTCTGACTGACTCATAGGTTGCCACGAGACACAGAGAAATGACCACTGCCGTACCTATAGCGACCGAAGGGTTTACCCAGCCACTCCCTTGCAACCCCAGGAACACCAGTGGCAGCACAACGCCGAAAAAAATAGCTTGTCGCACGGTAGAACCGTACCATACAGCCAGGCATAAAGTAAATAAAGCCGAATTAGGGCACTACCCGACTCAACCATTCTCTTGTCAACCACCGCCTGAGTGTGGATAATCGCTGCAATACTGAGTCGCGCTCGGTTTGCGCGATGCTCGACAGGGGCTGAATTCCGACGTACCGACCGCTGGCCGGTAACGAGCTGCAACGAGCAGCCTGATGGTCTGTTGTGAGGAGGCATACGTATGACTGTTCTGGGAATCATTATGGCGGGAGGGCGAGGGGAACGGCTGCATCCTTTGACGAAGGACCGCGCCAAGCCGGCGGTCCCGTTCGGCGGCAAGTACCGGATCATCGATGTGGTCCTCTCCAACTTCGTCAACTCCGGCATCTACTCCATCTATGTACTGACCCAATTCAAGGCCCAGTCGCTGGTGGAGCACCTGCAGGAAGGCTGGCAGGTGACCAGCGTGTCCCGGAATCATTTCGTCGTGCCGGTTCCCGCCCAGATGCGGACAGGCGAAGACTGGTATCGCGGGACGGCGGATGCTGTCTTTCAGAATCTTCATCTGATCAAACGGGTCCACCCGCGCGTCGTTGCGGTCTTCGGGGCCGACCACATCTATAAAATGAATATCCGCCAGATGATGGACTTCCACCTGCGAAGGGACGCAGAGGTCACCGTCGCCGCCCTTCCAGTCGGCATTGAGGAGGCGTCGCATTACGGCGTGATGGAGGCAGACCATAACTGGCAGCTCCTGGGCTTCGAGGAGAAGCCCGCGCGGCCGAAGCCGATCCCGGGCGAGTCGGAACATGCGCTGGTCTCGATGGGTAACTACCTGTTCGACACCGACCTTCTGCTCCGGGCAGTGGAGGAAGACGCGCACAACACCCACAGTACCCACGACTTCGGCAGAGACGTCCTTCCCCGCCTGGTGGCGGAAGGACAGAAGGTGTACGCCTACGACTTCAGGAGGAATCGGATCCCTACCTTGTCGCGCGGGGAGGAGCCGAGCTATTGGCGGGATGTCGGGACCATCGAGGCCTATTACGAGGCGAATATGGACCTGCGGGCCGTGCATCCGACCTTCAATCTGTACAACCGGAGCTGGCCGATACGTACCGTCAGCTACAGCGACCCGCCCGCTAAATTCGTCTTTGATGAGGATGGGCGGCGAGGAATGGCGTTGGACTCGATCGTCGCCGAGGGGACCATCATCAGTGGAAGCGTGGTCCGGAATTCAGTGATCGGCCGGAACGTCCGTATTCACAGTCATTGCCAGATTGAGGAAGCGGTCATTATGAATCGGGTGGAAATCGGAAGGGGCTGTCGAATCCGGCGGGCTATCATCGATAAGAATGTATTCATCAAACCAGGAACCGAGATCGGCTATCACGCAGACGCCGACCGTGAAC
>JAHFDH010000048.1:0-10899 GCA_023249055.1 Candidatus Methylomirabilota bacterium | reverse complement strand
CATTGTCGTGATCGCTCGGGAAGAGCCGGATCAGACCTGGTCCATGACCCCGCCCGATTAGAGCGTTAATATGGCGGGTTACTCGTTTCGCGGGGAGTGGTATCGTGAGGACGGCGTATAGGGGGTATGGGAAGCCGCCAACTCCTTTTTGAGTGTCTCAACTTCCTTCTCCAGCTCTTGTAGACGCTCCAGGACGCACCGGATGGCTTTCTCAGCGGGATTCGGCAGATCGGTCATTTCCAGATTGATGGACGGGGGCACGCGTTTGCCGTCGCGATAGATGACCTGCCCAGGCACGCCCACCACGAGCGAGTTCGGTGGAACCTCCTTCACCACTACGGAGCCTGAGCCGATCCGGCTGTTGTCCCCCACCCTGATCGGCCCAAGGATGGTGGCGCCCGCGCCGATCACCACGCCGTTGCCGATCGTCGGGTGGCGCTTCTTTTTCTCCAGGCTGGTGCCCCCCAATGTCACCCCCTGATAGATGGTGACATCCTCACCGATCTCGCTGGTCTCGCCGATCACGACCCCGGTGCCGTGGTCGATAAAGAGCCCCTGGCCGAGACGCGCGCCAGGGTGGATTTCAATCCCGGTCAGGAACCGGCCGGCATGCGAGATGGCACGGCCAAAGGTCTTCAGATTGCGGTTCCAGAACCAGTGGGCGAGGCGGTGGAAATACAGGACGTGCAGGCCGGGATAGCAGACCAGGACCTCCAGTCCGCTGCGGGCTGCCGGATCTCGGTCGAGAGCCGCCTGGATATCTCGTTTGAGCGTTGTGAACACGCGATGCCGCGATTCAGTTTCGGACAGCTATGGTCTCGTTCAACTCCCGCAGGAGTTGGTCAAGATTGACGCCGTGGACCTGCGCACTGACGGCGATATTGTCGTATTCAGCCGCAGAACACCCCAGGCATGCGACGCCGTAGCGATTAAAGACCTGGACAGTCTCCGGGTACTGCCGCACCACATTGTCGATCTTCATCTCTGCAGTAATCCTCATCATACTGCTTCCTTCTCACTGATATTCATGCCATTATTGTGTACGCGCGGGCGACCTCCCGGCAGCCCCGCTGATCGGTCATCGATGTTCACCCGAAATGAGGGCAGGCACGGAAGACGCCTGCCCCTCGCTTTAAGGCTATCATATAGGTCAGGAATCGGGGATGGCAAGGGAATTTTTCAGATGAGCGGGACGCGGCAGTTCGAGCTGGATACGCTCGGGCGAGACCCATACCTTCGCACGATGGAGGCGGTCGCAGCGTCCAGTCGGACCGGTCCGCTGTATCTGGTTGGCGGGTACCTGCGCGATCTTCTGCTTGGTCGCAGCAGGGCGAAACGCGCCGATCTTGATGTCGTAATCTGGGGGGAACCGGAACAGTTCGGCCGCGATCTGGTCAGAACCTTCAAGGGCAGCGTCGTTCGCCTCGATCCGGAGACAGTTCGGGTTATCATCCGATCTACGGAAGGGATCGCCCAGATCGACATCGGGCGGCCGAAGGGCGAGACCATCGAAGACGATCTGGCCGCCCGTGACTTTACGGTCAATGCGCTAGCTGTTCGCCTCGACACGCTCCACGCTCCACGCTCCACGCTCCACGCCCTCTCGTTGATCGATCCAACGGGCGGACTGGACGATCTGAGGAACACACGCCTTCAGGCCATTTCCCAGTCGGCATTCGATCGCGATCCGCTTCGCCTGATCAGGACGGTTCGCCTGGCGGCCGAGCTCGACTTCACGATCGACGAGGCTACCGGACGGTGGATTACCGAGCGCGCATCGCTTCTCGGGACAGTGGCCGGAGAGCGTCTGTGCGACGAGCTATTCAGGATTCTTGATACGGTCCCCGCAGCCCCTCGGATCGAACAGCTCGATGCCCTGCGGCTTCTGAGGGTGCTGGTCCCGGAGGTTGAGGCGCTCAAGTCGGTCCCGGCGAGCAAGCCGCATCGCCTGCCGCTCTGGGAACATTCGCTTCAGACATTGTGGTCTATCGAGCTGCTACTCACGAACCTGGAGCAGCTCTTTCCGGATGAGGCGGTCTGGTTACGGGAGCGGCTCGATCGGGAGATCGAAGCGGACGTAACCGAGACGGCTATCCTCAAGCTGCTGGGGTTCCTGCATGATGTCGGCAAGCCGGAAACCCGGAGCGTACAACCGGACGGTCGAGTCCGATTCCTCGGACACGAGCAGGCCGGCCTGCCGATCCTTGCCCGCCTGTGCGAGCGCCTTCGGCTGGGTCGCCTGGCGACGGGCCTCGTGGCCGGGATCGAGCAACACCATCTGCGGCCGATCCATCTCTCGAGTACCCAGACCGTGACCGCCAGGGCGCAGTATCGTTTCTTCAGGGAAGCCGGCGATGCGGCCCCCCTTGCGCTGCTGCACTCGTGGGCGGACCTGCGAGCCACTATCGGAGAGGAGGTCGAAGCGTTTCCACGGCATCAGCAATTCCTGCGCAACGCATTCCGTTTCTACAGAAACGAATTTCTCGCGAGTCAGGCCAAGCCTCTTATACGGGGAGACGATCTGATCGATCTGTTCGGTATCGCGCCAGGTCCTTTCCTGGGATTCGCCCTCGATCATCTGCAGGAGGCTCAGGCAACGGGGGTCATCACCAGCCGACAGGAAGCTCAGGTCTTTGTCCGGGACCATCTCGTATCGTGGCAGCAGTTCTTTGAGGCAGCGTCCGCCTCACGCCGGTCGCGCACCGAAAGCGATTGACAAGCGTGAGCGCTTTTGTTAGACAGAAGAAGGCGCGGGAGTAATTCAGTGGCAGAATGTCAGCTTCCCAAGCTGAACGTCGCGGGTTCGAGTCCCGTCTCCCGCTCCATATTGATAAGCGTTCAGCTATCAGCGGTCAGCTTTCAGCTTATGCAATATCCTCACGCTACTTCTCATCGCAAGAGGATCGTATGAAAACGCTCGCGATGCTGGTTGGAGGAGGTCCCGCGCCGGGCATTAACGGCGTGATTGCAGCTGCGACCATCGAGGCGCGTAACCATGGGGCGCGCGTTCTCGGCCTCTACGATGGGTTTAAGTGGTTAGCGCGAGGCGACACCAGCCACGTGATGGAGCTCGAAATCAACGGAATATCCCGAATCCATTTCGAAGGCGGGTCCATCCTTCGCACGTCCAGGACCAATCCGACCAAGTCTCCGGAGACACTCCGCAATGTGATCGAGGCGCTTGATAAATTGGGGGTCTCATGTCTGTTGACCATCGGGGGCGATGACACCGCCTTCGCGGCGTATCGACTGTCGGAGGCTGCGAACGGTCGGATCGCCGTCGCGCATGTGCCGAAGACGATCGACAACGATCTTCCGCTCCCGCAGGAGGTGGCGACGTTTGGCTTTACGACGGCCTGCAACCTGGGCAAAGATATCGTCCAGAATCTGATGGACGACGCAGAAACAACGGACCGATGGTTTTTCATCACCGTGATGGGGCGACGAGCGGGTCATCTGGCGCTCGGCATTGGAGGCGCCGCCGGCGCCACACTGACGGTGATTGGAGAGGAGTTTGCGGAGCCGAAGATCCCCCTTCAGACGCTGGTTGACATCCTGGAAGGCGCAGTCATCAAGCGACGCGCGTCAGGGAAAGGATACGGCGTGGCCATTTTGAGCGAAGGGCTGGCTGATAAACTGGATCCGGCCGAGTTCGGATCGGTTGAACGGGACGGCTATGGAAATATCCGCCTTTCGGAGCTTGTGCTGGGGCGAGTGCTGAAAGAGCGCGTTGCCGAAAGTCTTCGGGCGCGAGGCATCGATGTGACCATCGTGGCTAAGGATATCGGATATGAGCTCCGCTGCGCGCCACCGGGTGCATTGGATATCCAGTATTGTCGCAGCCTCGGCTATTGGGCCACTCGTTTCCTGTTGAACGGTCAGAGGGATGCCATGGTGACCATCCAGGGAGGGAAGATGGTTCCGATCCCGTTTCGAGAGATGTTGGATCATCGAACCGGGAAGACCCGCGTCCGTTACGTCGATATCGACTCCGAGTCGTATCAGACGCTTCGGGCCTATATGATCCGTCTGGAGCCCCAGGATTTTGAAACGCCTGAGCAGATCGAGGCGTTGGCGCGTGGGGGCCACCTGGAGCCGACGGCATTCGCGAACCGATTTGGATATCTCGGCGAACGCATGAAAGGGTCATTACAATGAGAGGGAACAGACGAACTGTTCCGGGTCTGATCGTAGGGCTCATGATCGCGCTGATCCCGTTTACGCCGTGGAGCGGTCCTTCGGCCTGGCTCAGGACAGGCGCGGCTGATGCGCAAGAGCTTGTCTTTGTGAAGGCGTTGGAGGAGGCGGAAAAAGCCATTCAGGAGGCAAGAGACTTCGAGGCGGAGATCTATGCACCGGACGAATTCGCACTGGCCCTGGACTATGTAGCGCAGGCCAAGGATGAGGCGAAACGCTTCAGATCTGCGACACCGGAGAAGGACGCTCATCTGTTCAGCGCCAGAACGTCTGGGGAAGCGGTTAGCCTGCTTGCGGAGAAGGCGCAGTACCAGGCGAAGGTGGCGGGGACGAAGGCGATAGAAGTGAAATCCGATCGAGAGATCACCGCGATCAAGGCGCAGATCGTCGAGACCTTCAACACCAATGTCAACCGACGCTTTACCTCTACGCGGGAGCACCTATTTGGTGAGCTGGGCGCCAAGGAATCCGTCAGGAGCGAGGCCCGCAAGGCGCGGGAACAGGCCGAATCCGCACTACGAAAGCTCACGTTGGAAGGACAGGCCGCCCCTGCGCCGCAATAGGAACAGACCCCATACTATCTGAACAGATCCCGCTCTGACGCACGAAGCAACATGGACGCGTGTCCCTCCCTTCTCACATACCGATAGCCGCGAATCAGGACCACAGAGATTCGCTCGGTCTTACCCATCACACCAACTCAGCCGCGGCTGCCAGCTCATCGGCAATGGCTGTGCACGTCGCCGTGAGAGGCCGGTTGAAGTCATCGGTCGACCCACGATAATCCAGAAGGAGGATCAGACCGCTGACGCCGATGGTGACGTTAGTCAGCCCGTCGCGCCATGGGCGGCCCGAAGGTGTCGGAAATCAGGATCGCCACATCGGCCCCGCAGAGGGCTCGGATGCGATTCCGGATCGCCTTGGCTGAGCCGTCCGGATCGAGCGGAAGCAACGACGCGGACTCCTCTCCGAGAAGATTGGACTGGTCAACTCCCGCATTGGCGCAAATGAAGCCGTGCCGGGTTTCAGTGAGGATGAGTCCGCGGTCCATGCGAACGATTCGTCTGGCCTCCCCGAGAATCAGTTCGACGAGGCGCGGGTCTTTATCGAGGTACGCAGCCATGCCCAGAAAGGCAAGCGAGGGCGTCACGTCGCAAAGGCGCACTACCCGGCCCTCGATCTTGGAGACGACCTTCTGCGTCACGACCAGGATGTCGTGTGGTTGGAATGCGGGGTCCAGTCTGGTCGCCGCCTCAACAATCATTGCGGCTAGGTCGTCGCCGGTCTGAATCTCCGGGATGCCAGTCGGCTGTCGTCCGCAAGATCCCACACACGACGCAGGCTTGCGTCTTCGCGCGACGCGTGTGTCTGCGCGGGACCCCGTTCTCAGGCGGTGGCGGGGATGCGCTGGGCTCTGATCTGGGGTGGCACGGGGCCCCTCCTGCCTAGTTCAGCGTGTATATTATGAGCTATGGTGATATAAACGTAGTACACTTTGTGCGAAGTAGTCCTATACGGGTGGCAATCATTCCAAGGGGGGAGTTGGAAGGGAGGGTACCCGGGGAGGGGAGATTTATGTTGAAAAATTCAGAGACAGGACACCCGTGAAAACGATGATGCCCTTCCCGAATCAACCGGGAAGGGCATCTGACGATCACACTAACGACGTGTCCGTAAGGACCGACCACCCATCAGGCACCGGATGGTTGGGCCGCCATGGGTTCGGCCGGCCTTGGCTTCGGGGCCTGCCCCTTATCCCCACGCCGACTGCGGCGCTTCGCCGGCTTCGACGCGGGTTCCACCGCTGCGCCGATCTCTACCAGCTCTATGGCCGCCAGTGGGGCGCCGTCTCCCATTCTGTACTCCAGCTTGGTCAGCCTCGTATAGCCGCCATTCCGATCCTTATAGCGGCTGCCGATGGCATCAAACAGCTTTTTTAAGATATCCTCATCCTGAACAACCTCGGCCGCCTGTCGGCGCGCGTGCAAATCGCCGCGCTTGGCCAGAGTAATGACCTTGTCGGTCAACTTGCGCAGCTCCTTGGCCTTCGCCTCAGTTGTGACGATCTTCTCGTAACGGAAGAGCGATGTCAGCAG
Organism: Candidatus Methylomirabilota bacterium; assembly: GCA_023249055.1. Classification (GTDB taxonomy): domain Bacteria; phylum Methylomirabilota; class Methylomirabilia; order Methylomirabilales; family Methylomirabilaceae; genus Methylomirabilis. The sequence continues at coordinate 4,606 of JAHFDH010000048.1, read as the reverse complement.
ATTGCGGAGGAGCATCTCGCGATGAGCCGTTGTCCGGCCGAGCTTCCTCCCAGCTTTCCTATGTCGCATAGCAGGTACTCCTGCCTGACCGTATAGAACCAGGCCAAGCTCAGGCCCCTGTCAAGGCCTTCGAGGTCTTATCGCCGCGTTTCCCGATCGACTCGCCAACAGGGAGGCCCTCCAGTTTCATTCCCAAGGTTAACCCCATGCCGGTAAGGATCTCCTTAATTTCATTCAGAGATTTTCGGCCAAAATTTTTCGTCTTCAACATCTCAGCCTCACTCCTGACAACCAGCTCATAGATGTAACGAATGTCCGAGTGCTTCAAACAGTTGGCCGACCGTACCGACAGCTCCAGTTCATCGACGCTTCGATTCAGGTTGTCCAGCAGTTGCTTCCTCGCCTCGTCGACAACAACCCCCTCACCCTCCGGCTCTTCCTCAAAGTTTGTAAAGATGCTTACGTGGTCCTTGAGAATCTTTGCCGCATACGCAATCGCGTCTCGCGGCAGGACGCTCCCATCGGTCCAGACTTCCAGGGTCAGCTTGTTGTAGTCGGTAATCTGGCCGACGCGGGTGTCTTCAACTAAGAAATTGACCTTCCGAATCGGGGAGAAGATCGAGTCAATAGCAAGGACATCGACGGGCTGTCCCTCCCGTTTGTTTCGCTCAGCGGGAACGTACCCGCGCCCCAGACGAACCTCCAGCTCCAGTTCAAGCTTACCATCCTGCTCCAGGGTTGCAATGTGCAAATCAGGGTTCAAGATCTCGACGTCTGGGTCCGAAGTAATCTGCTCGGCTCGAACCACCCCTTCTGAAAACGCCTTCAGATGCAGGGTTTTAGGATGGTCAACGTGAAGTCGAAACCGCAGCCCCTTGAGATTCAGAATGATATCGGTCACATCTTCTTTCACCCCGGGGATCGTTGAGAATTCATGCAACGCCCCGGTGATTCGAACCGCGGTGACCGCGGCCCCCTCAATGGCGGAGAGAAGGATGCGTCGAAGCGCATTGCCGATGGTCAATCCGAATCCGCGTTCAAAGGGCTCCGCAAAAAACTTGCCGTATGTGCTGGTCAGAGATTCCAGCTCGCACTCCAGCCGCTTTGGCTTCTGGATGCCCTTAAACTTCTGAATCATCAAAACCTCCCACGCCCACCACTATTTGGAGTACAGCGCAACGATCAACTGCTCCTCCACGGGGATAGCGATCTCTTCCCGGGATGGGATCGATCGGACAGTCCCTTTCATGCTGGTCGCATCAAACTCCAGCCAACTCGGCAACGTTCGCCGCTTTGCCCCTTCGAGAGCCACCGTAATCGCCGCTATTTCTCGACTCCTGGGCCGCACCTCGATCGTCTCGCCGGGTCGAACCCGATAGGACGCAATATCGGTCTTTCGTCCATTCACGAGGATATGGCCGTGAGTGATCAACAGACGCGCCTGTGCGCGAGAAGCGGCGAATCCGAGGCGATGGACCACATTGTCCAGTCGTTGCTCCAGAATCTTGACGAGGTTTTCACCCGTAATCCCTGTCTGCCGCTCAGCCAGACGAAAATATTTTCGAAATTGCGTTTCCAGAACTCCATAGATCCGGCGCATCTTTTGCTTCTCGCGAAGTTGCTTGCAGTAGTCCGACACCTTCGTTCGTCGCTGGCCGTGCATGCCGGGAGCGTAGTTACGCTTCTCAATCGCGCAGGCAGCGGAGAAGCAGCGATCTCCTTTCAGGAACAGCTTCATCCCTTCTCGTCTGCAAAGCTTGCACACGGGATCCCGATATCTAGCCACGAACCCCTCCTCCCAGGGGAGTGGTGATGCCCCCCGTCATACTGCCACTTCGGCAAATCGCGCTCTTGATACTCTTACCGGGCATGACCGGGCGATCAGTCGACCGCAACAACTGCCTCATACCCGTCTCCGCTTCGATGGCCGACAACCGTTATGCGGGATCGGCGTCACATCCTTGATCGCCACAATCTCCATACCTGCCGCCTGTAAGGCTCGAATGGCCGCTTCTCGCCCCGCGCCCGGGCCTTTCACGAACACCTTAACCTCTTTCATGCCATGGCTCATGGCCTTCTGGGCAGCGCTGTCGGCAGCCCTCTGAGCGGCAAATGGGGTACTCTTGCGAGAACCCTTAAACCCGACTGAGCCGGCACTGGCCCAGGCAACAACGTTACCGGTCACATCGGTGATGGTGACAATAGTGTTGTTAAACGTCGCCTGGACACAGGCGATGCCGTGAGCAATATTCTTCGCCTCTTTCCTGCCTCCCGCACGTCCCGCCGGACGCCGCGGTTTTGTCTCTTCCGCCATTCTTCCTCCAGTAGCTCAGCGATCACTCTCAGCGATCAGCCATCAGCCCAACAATCAACCCGGCTACGTTTTCTTACTTTTGGCGCCGACCGTCCGGCGAGGCCCTTTGCGCGTCCTGGCATTCGTGCTGGTCCGCTGGCCCCGAACCGGGAGACCCCTCCGATGCCGCAGACCTCGGTAGGCGCCGATATCCATGAGCCGCTTGATGTTCATCGAGATCTCACGCCTGAGATCCCCTTCAACTCTGTAGTTGCCCTCAATGGTTCGCCGCAGTTTGCTGATCTCGTCTTCAGTGAGATCCTTGACGCGGACATCCGGGCTGACCCCGGAGTCCTGCAAGATTTTGCGGGAAGCAGGATGACCAATGCCGAAAATATACGTCAGCGCTACCTCGAGACGTTTTTCTCTGGGAAGATCTACCCCGGCGATACGTGCCATAGTTTCCTCAAAGAACAGCTGTCAGCCGATCGCTGATAGCTGTCCGGCGAACCGACTACCCTTGTCGTTGTTTGTGTCGAGGATTTTCACATACAATCCGCAGCACCCTTTTCCGTCGAACAATCTTACACTTCTCGCATATTGGCTTGACCGACGCCCGAACCTTCATGACACCCCCCACGCGACCAGATCGCCCGTGACTCTTGCCTCTTGACCTTGATACCTACTTATATCGATAAATGATCCGTCCTCGCGTCAGATCGTATGGAGACAACTCCACAATCACCTTGTCTCCCGGAAGAATCCGAATGAAATGCATGCGCATCTTTCCCGAGATATGCGCCAGCACCTTATGTCCGGTTTCCAACTCGACTCGAAACATCGCATTCGGCAACGGCTCGATGACGGTTCCCTCAACCTCTATCGCCTCTTCCTTCGGCATCAGTGATCCGCTCTCTCGGGCGACTCATCTCTGACCACACCGGTCAGCACCTGAACACCATCCTCAGTCAGCGCGACAGTGTGCTCAAAATGGGCGGAAAGAGATCGATCGCATGTGACCGCCGTCCAGCGATCATCAAGGATCATCACGTCCGGTCGACCGGCATTCGCCATCGGCTCAATAGCCAGAACCAAGCCTGGCTTGAGTTCCGGACCTTGGGCTGGAGGACCGAAGTTTGGGATTTGCGGCTCCTCGTGAAGCGATCGACCGATGCCGTGGCCCACAAACAACCGCACGACAGAGAATCCCTGAGCCTCGATAGCGGTCTGCACCGCATGAGAGATATCAGAGAGACGATTTCCGGGCCGCACGGCCCCGATAGCTCGGGAAAGCGCCCCTTGAGTTGCGGCGATCAGCCGCCGCGCCTGCTCCGACACGTTACCCACGGGTACGGTGATCGCGGCATCCCCATAATACCCGTCAACGACAACTCCCAAGTCCAAGCTCACTATGTCACCATCCTCAAGGCGCCGCGCCGACGGGAACGCATGAACGACCTGCTCGTTCACAGAAGCGCAAAGCGTGTAGGGATAACCGCGGTAACCCTTGAATGCGGGGTTACCTCCTCGTCTTACGATATAGGCCTCCGCGAAGCGATCCAACTCCAAGGTGGACAGTCCCGGCTCGATCAACTTCACCAGCTTTTCGAGGGTTTCCGCCACAATCCGACTGCTCTTTCGCATCAGATCAATCTCCCAGGGGGATTTGTAGATCATCATAACCGTTTCTACCCGTCCCCTAAGGCGTGATGAATGCGTCGAGCAATCTCCTCGATCGTCCCATGTCCGTCGATCCGCCTCAGCAGCCCCATCTTATTGTAATACGTAATCAGAGGCTCTGTCTGCTCTCGGTAGACCCGCAGGCGGTGTCGAATCGTATCCTCCTGATCGTCATCCCTCTGGAAGAGTTGGCCCCCACAGTTGTCGCAGATCCCACTTCGTACCGGCGGCCACGTATCGATATGGAACATCGATCCGCAGCCCCGGCAAACCCGTCGGCCGGCCAATCGGCGCACCAGATCGTCCTCGGGCACCTCAACGCTGATGACCCGATCCAACGGGGCATCCAACGTCTTCAGGACATCTGAGAGCGCCTCGGCCTGTCGCAGCGTTCTCGGAAACCCGTCCAGTATATAGCCGCCGGCGCAATCCGGTTGACGCAGGCGCTCTTCGATGATCTCAATGACCACTCCATCAGGGACGAGCGCCCCCTGCGCCATAATCGATTTGGCAGCCTGTCCCAATTCGGAGCCGTCGGCCACCGCTTGTCGCAGCAGGTCTCCGGCAGAGACGTGAGCGGCGTCAAATTTGGCCGTCAGCAGCTTGGCCTGGGTCCCCTTGCCGGCGCCTGGC
>JAHFDH010000176.1:423-3492 GCA_023249055.1 Candidatus Methylomirabilota bacterium | reverse complement strand
CATACCCGGTCGTGAGTTTCATGTCTGGTTCCAGGCCACCAAGCCCGGCGTCTTTGAGATCCCCTGCGCGGAGCTGTGCGGATTCGGCCATTCCGGAATGGTCGGACACCTGATCGTCCATTCGGCCGAGGAGTACGACAAGTGGGTGAAGGAACAGTGGCCTTCCGCACCACGTTCCCTCAAGGCACCGGACCAATCATGAGCCGTCGCGCTCGACTCGACCCGATTCCATTATCCGTCGCCCCCACCGCTCACAACGAACGAATTTTTTGGCGAACCTATATCTTCTCAACCGACCACAAAATGATCGCCAGGCAGTATCTGTTCCTTGGCCTCTTTATGGCGCTTATCGGCGGCTACCTGGTCTATGTGATGCGCTGGCAACTCGCCTTTCCCGATACGTCGATTCCCGGATTCGGATTTGTGGGGCCGGAGACATACAACGCCCTCACCACGAATCATGGCACGATTATGGTGTTCTTTGTGGCGATGCCGATCTTGCTTGGAGCCTTCGGGAACTTCTTGATTCCACTCATGATCGGCGCCAGAGATATGGCCTTCCCGCGGCTCAATATGCTCTCCTTCTGGATCCTCTTTACATCGTCGCTCATCCTGTTGTCGTCCTTCTTTGTTCCCGGTGGCGCGGCGGCGGCCGGCTGGACAGGCTATGCGCCGCTGAGCGCCAGAGCCGAATATACCGGCGTGAACTGGGGGATCAACCTGTGGCTGTTGGCCCACGCGCTTGAGTTTGCTTCATTCCTGATGGGCGGAATCAATTTTCTTACGACCGCCATCACCATGCGGGCGCCTGGGATGACCTACTTCCGTCTGCCGCTCCTCGTCTGGCAGCAGATGACTGCCTCCGTCATTTTTCTGCTCTCTGTCGGACCGCTCATCGCCGGCGCCGTCATGCTCCTGATGGACCGGCTGTTGGGAACCAGCTTCTTTGTGCCTGAACAAGGCGGCAATCCCCTGCTCTGGGAGCATCTCTTCTGGTTCTTCGGCCACCCGGAGGTCTATGTCCTCCTGATGCCGGGACTGGGGGCGGTGCTGGAGGTCTTGGCCGTCTTCTCGAGGAAGCCGGTCTTCGGCTATCGGTGGATCATCTACTCAACCATCTCCGTCGGACTCCTCAGCATGGTCGTCTGGGCCCATCATATGTTTATCAGCGGCATGGACCCTCGACTGGCGATGCCGTTCAGCTTCACCACCATCCTGATTTCGGTGCCGATTGCGCTGATCGTCTTCTCGATGATTCTGACCCTGTGGAGAGGCTCGATCCGGCTTGCGATACCGATGCTCTGGGCTCTCGCGTTCGTTGTCATGTTCATTACCGGGGGCCTTACCGGCATCGTCCTTGGCTCCGCGCCGGCCAACATTCAGGTCCACGGCACCTACTTTGTCGTAGCCCACTTTCACTACGTCCTGTTGAGCGTTGTTATATTCGGGAGCTTTACCGGTATCTACTTCTGGTTTCCAAAGATGTTCGGTCGGATGATGAATGTCCCTCTGAGCTATCTCCACCTTCTGCTGACCCTCATCTTCTTTAATCTCACCTTTTTCCCAATGCACGCCGTCGGCCTGGCCGGGATGCCGCGCCGCATCGCCAACCCGCTCCAGTACGAGTTCCTGCAACCGGTCCAACAGTTGAACATCTACATTACAATAAGTGCGATTGGCCTTACGCTCGCGCAGTTCCTGTTCCTGATCAACTTTATCTGGAGTATCATGGCCGGCCGGAAGGCAGGGGATAACCCTTGGGAGGCCGCAACATTGGAATGGACCACGTCCTCGCCGCCCCCTCACGGCAACTGGGGCGACACCATCCCGACCGTCTATCGCGGCCCTTATGAGTACAGCCTGCCGGGCGTTCGTGAAGATTATCTTCCGCAGAATCGCGTCCAGGCGGCGAGATCCGACTCGGAGAAGCGTTGACGCGCATGGCCGTCACATCGGAACAGTCCGCGCCTGCGTACCGCGGCAAAATCGCGCTGTGGTGGCTGATCGCCTCAGAGGTAATGATCTTTGGCGGTGCCGTCGGCAGTTATATCCTCGCTCGGACAGCGGGTCCGGGATGGTCGGCGGACGCTGCCCATCTGAGCGCCATCCTGGCGTCGATCAATACCTTTGTGCTGCTGACCAGCAGTATGACTATGGCGATGGCCTTCGCCGCCTACCAAAAGGCGGATCAGCGCGGGGTGCAACGATTCCTGCTGGTCACCATCCTGCTCGGGCTGGCATTCCTCGGCATTAAAGCCTACGAGTACACCTCCCATATTATGGCGGGTCTCGTCCCCTGGAGCGGCCCCTTCTGGTCCTTTTACTACATGCTGACGGGGCTGCACGCGCTGCACGTCGTTGCCGGAATTATTGTGAACCTCATCCTGTTACTGTCGGCACGCAGAGGGTTGAGCACAGGCTATCGTATCGAGATTGCCGGGCTGTACTGGCACTTCGTTGATATTGTCTGGATCTTTCTCTTCCCACTGCTCTATCTTTCGTACTAATATGTATGGTAGTTGCGGCGGTCTATGAGCCGTCAGACGATGGCGTGAAGGAGATCTCAGGTGACTGTTGAACAGTCTCGCCCGAACTACGTCGCGATCTGGGTCTGGCTGGTCGTCTTGATGCTGGCCGCGGTCCTCGCCGCCTCACTCCCCCTGGATAGGTCGGCTATCATGAGCCTGATCTTCGGCATTGCAGCCGTCAAGGCCGCGCTGGTCGCGCTGAACTACATGCACCTGAAATCCGAACATTGGCTGATCTACGCCCTCGCAATCGTGCCGGTGCTGCTCGTTGTGGCCATGATATTGGTTCTTTTCCCGGACATCGTTCACCGTCATTAACGTATCTCATATCTTTTGGCGTGATATCATGATCGTTCTCTACAACCTTACGGGAGCATCGCCTGACCATGGCTAAAGGTGCGGATGTCATCATCATCGGGGGCGGGATTATCGGCGTAGCCTGCGCTTACGCGCTGACTCGAGCCCACGTCAAACGTGTCGTTCTGATCGAGCGCGGAGGGCTCGGACGCGAAGCATCGCGGGCCTCGGCAGGGATGCTGGT
>JAHFDH010000176.1:0-413 GCA_023249055.1 Candidatus Methylomirabilota bacterium | reverse complement strand
GGCCATTTTTCGACCTCTGCCTCGCCGCACGGGATCGCTATCGGACACTGGCCGATGAGCTTCGAGACGCGACCGGGGAGGACATTGAGTACTGCAAGTGGGGGCTACTCTACCTCGTTGATCCGACCGAGCACGAAGCCGCCAAAGGACGAGCCGCCTGGCAGCGGTCAGCCGGTCTGCGCGTCGAGGAGCTGTCCGGACGTGAGCTGCGTAACCTGGAGCCGATCCTCAATCCCGAAATCGGAGGCGCGCTCTTTTTTCCGGACGAGGCTCATATTCGACCCTGCACGGTCGTCTCCGCGCTGGCGGCGGGGGCGCGCGCCGGCGGCGCCGAGATTCTTGAGCACGTCGAGGCGATCGACTTCATTCTGGAGGATGACCGGTTGCGCGGCGTGAATGCCGGCGGCAAGACG
>JAHFDH010000175.1 GCA_023249055.1 Candidatus Methylomirabilota bacterium | reverse complement strand
CGCTGACCTCCATTGCCGGCTTCGGGATTGTGAGTTACTTTTACCTTGGTGACATCGTGAGCCCGAAGTACGGTACCCTGTGGTGGCGGGTCCTGCTGGCCAATGTCATGGGGATCGGCCTCGCGCTGGTGATCGAGTGGCTCACAGGCTATTTCACGTCCACCGACAAGAAGCCCGTGACTGAGATCGCCTATGCCAGTCGGACCGGGCCGGCGACACTGATTCTGACCGGGTTTGCTGCCGGCCTCGAGTCGAGCGTCTGGGCTGTGGTTGCTATCGTCGCAACCATCTTTGGCTCCTATAGTATCTTCGGCGGGAGCTTCTCGCTTTCGGCGTACGGGATCGCGCTGGCTGGGCTGGGGCTGTTGGCGACCACCGGCTTTGTTCTGGCGGAGGATACCTTCGGCCCGATCTCTGATAACGCCAGTGGCATCTTCGAGATGTCGGGCGCGTTGAAGAATAACCCCAGGACACCGTCAGGCATCGAGGCCCATCGAATTGTGGCCAAGCTCGATGCGGTCGGCAACACCACGAAGGCGTTGACAAAGGGGCTCGCAATCGCCACGGCGGTGCTCGCCGCCGTCTCCCTCTTCCGCTCCTTCATCGATGAGGCCCACCTGATCGAGAGCGGGATCCAGGTGAATCTTCCAGAGGTCTTCGTCGGCTTCCTGATCGGTGGCGCGGTGCCGTTCCTCTTCTGTTCCTTTGCGATTCAAGCGGTCAGCCGGGCAGCCTTCCTCCTTGTGGAAGAGGTCCGGCGCCAGTTCCGAGAGAAGCCGGGGATCATGGATTTCAAGGAGAAGCCGGACTATGGCCGGTGCGTGGAGATCGTGACCGCCGCGGCGCAGAAGGAGCTGCTGGGGCCCGGCATCCTTTCGATCGTGAGTCCGATCCTGGTCGCGTTCGCCTTCGGCGCTCCGGCGCTGGGCGGGTTTCTTGCTGGCGCGATTCTGACCGGACAGCTCATGGCGGTGTTCCTGTCGAACACCGGCGGGGCCTGGGACAATGCCAAAAAGAAGATCGAGGAGGGGTTGTTCGGCGGAAAGGGGACCGATTGCCATAAGGCGGCGGTCATCGGAGACACGGTTGGCGATCCCTTCAAGGACACCGCCGGCCCGGCGATCAACCCGATGATCAAAGTGATGAACCTGGTGGCGATTCTCATCGCGCCCCTCGCCATCCGCCAGATTGGGGGGGGCACGCGGTTCATGATCTTTCTGGCCTGCGTGATCGTTCTGGGTCTCTCTGTCGCCTTCAGCAAGCGGGGCTCCATCGTGGAAGAGGGCCTTCCGGGCGCAGTAAAGGCGGAGGCCAGGCGAGCGCACTAAACAAAATGACGATCTCTGGGAAAGCGGCTTCCGTTGCTGGAAGCCGCTTTTCATTTTGTAGTGCTTGAGAATCCGGAAGACGGACGAAATTACAGCAGACGTATTAAATGCCGTTACTTCGTCATTGCGAGCGACCAACGGGCCTGCCCTGAGCCCCGACGAAGGGAGCGCGGCAATCTCATCTTTTCTGGACCGTCACAAAGATGGGATTGCGAAGCCTGCCCTGAGCCACGTCGAAGGGGTCGCTTCGCTCCTCGCAATGACACTTTGATTAATGCGTTTGGAATAGTATGACCAGGACAGAACATTCAGGGGGACAAATAAAGGGACTGGCGGATCCGTGGCAGCAGGTTGACTCCTCCGGGGAGGTCGATCGCCTCATTCACATCTTGGAGGAACGCGGGGCGGCATCTGATCTCGCGGAGCTTCGCAGCCGCTGGTTGGAGTTCGTGGGCGTCCATCCTGGATATCACGTTCTCGACCTGGGCTGCGGGACCGGGGTCGTGACGCGAGACGTTGCGCGGTGGGTCGGGGAGCAGGGAAAGGTTGTGGGCGTCGATCTGAGCCACCGCCTCATCCAGGAAGCGAGCCGTCTTGCTAAGGAACAGGGTCTTGAAGGGCGGATCGAGTTCCGCCCTGCCGATGCGGCCGCCCTTCCTTTCCCGGACAGGAGCTTCGATCTGGTCGTCGCGTCCGCTGTATTCAGCCATATCGCAGACGGGCTACAGGTGCTGGGCGAGATGTCGCGGGTCGCCCGGGGCGGTGGGACGGTATCGGTGTTCGATCACGACATCGACACGATCGTCGTCAATGCGACTGATCGCGAGCTCAGCCGCCGGATCATTCATGCGTATTGCGATCGCTACTTCGCCAGCGGCTGGGCGGGGCGGGAGCTGTACGGACTGTTTCGGCAGGTGGCCCTGGAAGACATCAGCGTTCTCCCCTTGATCCTCAGCTCGACGCAGTTGGGAGCCTACTGGCAGCAGGTGATTGAGCGCGCAAGCACCGTGGCCATCAAGACAGGCGAAGTGTCCCAGGAGGAGGCCGACAGGTGGCGGGAGGACCTTGAGCGGAAGGGCCGGGAGGGGCAGTTCTTCGGGTGCCGGAATTACTACTGCGTGCGCGGCCGGAAACCCTAAACGGGTGGAGAGCGGCAATTGTGTGTGTGATCGCATGGGAAGGCATAGCAGTTGACTAGAAAAAGTTTTTTGCATACAGTTGGCGGAATACATCTCGATGGAGCGAGGCGTCGCCTTTTTGTCGAAGAGATCGCCATCATTTCGCGGAGGTGGCCCCAGCGCAACAATCACAGAATTGATGCCTCTAGTGCCGTTCCAACGTGATGCGCCGAATGGTAGGGGCGACCCGGCGGGTCGCCCCTACGAGGCGGCAATGGTCGGGACCGCGCGGAACGGCAAAGTCCCCATAAATAGTTGGAATGGTACTACCAGCAGGCTGCAGAACGAGCGAGAGGAAGCGGCGAGATAGTATCAGAAGCGACTACTTCGAGGGAGACAGAACATGATCCTCAACAAGAAGGAACTGATTGCGAATGGCATGACGGCTCAAAGCAAGAGAATACGACGTGACCTTTTGGCTGTTCTGGAGAACGTGCTGGCGGCCATCGACCCTTATTCATTGACGAAGAACAACTTGACGCTCCAGGGCAATCGGTTGACCGTGGCCAAGGAGTTAAAGCTGGACCTTTCTCGGTACAAGAATATCTATGTCCTTGGCGCAGGCAAAGCAGTCTACAAGATGGCCCTTGCCGTGGAAAGACTGCTCGGGGCACGCATCAATGCTGGATGGATCAATATCCCTGCAATGCCAGAGAAGAACGAGCTAAGGAAAATCAAGGTCAATCTGGCCCGGCATCCGAGGCCCAATGCGGCAGGCATGTATGGCTCGAAAACCATCCGCTCGATATTAGAGAAAGCCGGTGAGGATGATCTGGTTATTGCGGTCATTTCCGGGGGCGGCTCAGCCTTAATGCCTCTGCCTGCTGACGGTATTACGCTTTCGGAGAAAATCCAACTGACCTCGCTCTTCTTAAAGAGCGCCGCGAGTATCCATGAAATTAACGTCGTCCGGAAGCATATGTCCGGGATCAAAGGAGGACAGTTCGCGCGGTACGCCTATCCAGCCACACTGGTGGCGCTGTACGTTTCCG
>JAHFDH010000047.1 GCA_023249055.1 Candidatus Methylomirabilota bacterium | reverse complement strand
GGCGTCCAACGGCCACGGCAGGGAATTCTCGTGTCGAGCCAGGTCTGCATGGTGATGAGAGCGACCGCGACGGCCCCGATCGCCAGGCCCATGTCGTAGGTGACGGGGCGGCCGAGAAGATCGAGCGCGATCGCGATCAAGTCCACCAGTATGCACAGCCACCAGCGGCGGCTGAAGAGGCGGCTTTGCGTCCAAAGGCAGAGGCGGGACTTCAGGCTCACGGCCTCACCCGGCATGCCTCACAAGCCCTCACGTCTCGATCACGCAAAGAACACCGGCAGATCGGCAAGGCCGGGACAGCCGGGACCGGGCCCGCCACGTCAAGTAGCCGTTTCTGAAATGTGGGGCAGACCCGCGACGGCAGGAACTGGCGGGAGCAAAACACGCACGAGGGTTCGACCGGGACCGGGGACACCGCCTCGGGATCGTATTGCTCACAGGGAGCGAAGAGGTCCATCTCACTTGCCGGCGCTCTCGACCTTGTCCAGCATGCGACCCAACGCCACAAGCAGCAGCCCCACTGACGCGGCGTCATCGATCGGGTGCTTCGTGGGGCTGTCGATGATGCCCGCCCTCACCAGTCTGTCCAGATAGGGCTGAACCGTCGCGGGTGATACTTTGTCAATGGCCATGTCTTCCTCCGTCTCGCTGTCTTCAAAGTCAAGTCCGGTGATCCGTCCCCACACACAACCCCGCGCGTTCATTTGCGCCACGGTGCAGGTGCCGACGTACCCGTGCCCGGGATAGCTCCCTCCTGGCCCGTGGTTCCCCGCCTCGATGGTCTTGCCGTCGCCGATGTAGATGGCGATGTGAGTCTTCGGGCCGCTCTTCGGAAACCAACAGCAATCCTTGCCGGGGATGCTGGGCGCGAAAATCGGGGTGGCCAGCCGGAAATATCCATCGGCGGTGAGACGAGCGGGATGCTTGCCGTTGAGCAGAACGTCACAGTCCAACCAGAGAGACCAAGCCAGTCCGCTGCAGTCGATATCAATGGCGGCCGTCTGTGCCACCCCGGCTACGTAGCGGCCCTCCTCGCCCAGGTAGTACGGCATCCCGATGTAGCCGGGGGCCTTCTGTACGATGCAGTCTGCTTTGCTCATCCCGTGATCCCCTCCGCTTTTCCGTAGGCCATGCCGAGCGTGCAGTGAACGCATCCGCCGTGGCCGTCGTTCTCCGAGCGTTGGCAGCGACCGAGCACCAGGTCTTTGAGGAAACTGACCTCGATGCAGAGTCGATCGACCTTCTTCTTCTGAACGGCGTCGGCGAGATCCCGGCGCTGTTGGTCACCCTCCAAGAACGTGTTGCGGCCCTCGAGAGCCTTGATGTACTTGTCCTTCTCCGCGTCGGCGGCTTTGCGATAGCGGGAAGTCAGATAGACGAACGCGATCAACCCGGCAACGATCGCGCCGATGATGAAGCCGATCACCGTTAAGGTGTCTGTGTCGAATCCCAAGTCCTCACCCCCTCCCCACGTAGGATGCAGGCGAGGAGTACGGGCACGTGCTGGCCCAACTCGCTCCGAGGGTCATGGGGACGTACGGGCGCTTGCGGTTGATGAACCACCAGGCGGCTTCAAAGAAGAGGGCCCCGAGTGGAGCCCAGATGAACCAGCGTCTGTTTCGCCTTCGTCTCACGTCACCACCTCCGAGTCGGCCGCCGCTCCTGTCACTCCGATGTCACGAACGAAGTACGAGTACTCCACGCCACTCGCCACCACGTAGTCTCTGTAGACGGTTGATACCGGCAGGTCTTTGGCTATCCTAATAGCCGGCGCCCCTGCCTCCGATCGCCAGACCTCCATGCACAGAAGTACGGGCTGGTCACCGGTCGGCGCCGGGTGGGTGGCCTCGACCTCGATATAGCCGCCTTGCGCGTTCGGAGTGACCGTGATCGTAGGGGTCGCCGGCAGCGTGTACTGCACATGCACGCGCACGGACGCCCAGGCGCCCCAGAGGTTGTTGTAGCGCACCCGGACCTGGATGTGCTCGTAGCGCCCATTGGTCGCGAAGGCGACTTTGACGGTCCTGCCTGCGCTGCTCACGAGCGTTCCGGTGTCGGTGTAGATGGTGTCGGTATCGGGATCACCGGCGTTGTCGGCCACGGTGCGGACCTGGACGGCTTCCTGATTTGTCGCCGACCAGGCTACATCATAGGTGGCTGTGCTGATGGTGGCGCCGTTGGCTGGGCCCGTGATGGACGGGGCGTCGGGAGTCGTCGCCACGACGTAGGCACCGGACGCGCACCACGGGCCCCAGAGCCCGCCCGCGTCCTGGGTCCGCACCTGGTACTCATAAGAGACACCGTTGACGAACACGTTCGCGGCGAAGGTGTACTGGCTCGCCGGGCCAGCGATGGAAACGACCGTCCAGGAGCTCGTGCCCTGTTCCCGGTAGCGCAGTTCCGCCGCGCCTTGGGTGTCGCCGTTGTTCGGGTCGGAGAAGGTCCACTTGAACAGTTGTGCGACTTCCACCGCGAGGATGACGCTGTCGATCGGTGAGACGAGGGTAGGTGCGTTCGGAGCTACGTTCGGGACGGTAATGGCTACGATTCCAGCCGTGCTCACGCCGGGTGTGGTGATGCCTCCGGTCACGCCTCCGACATAGCCAGACCCGGCCCCGCCGCCCCCGCCGTACCCGCCGAGGCCACCGTAGTATCCGCCGCCGCCGCCGCCTCCACCAACTTCGACATAGTTGTTCCCGTCGCTACCGCTGCCGAGAGCGGAGCCGCTGGATTGAGTCGCCCCCGCTCCGGGGCTGCCGCCCGTCCCTGCGGTGCCGGATGTCCCGCCCCCATTCCCTCCGTTATAGTGTTCGGTCAGCCATTGCGGGACTCCGCCGATGGACCCGTACTCAGTAAATCCGATTCCACCTCCCGCACCACCGCCCGCGACGATCTTGCGGTTGGATAGAGCCGTTCCACCCCGGCGGATATCAGAAGCTCCCGCACCGGAACCGAAGAAGCGGGTCATACTGGCGGCGCCCTCTTGGGTGTAGGCGATACCGTGGCCTGCCCCGCCGCCGTTCCAGCCACCGGCGACCGTGGCAATGGGATTCCCTGTGGGCGACGGTGTAGTGTTCGGTGCGTATCCATTGAGGCCGTTTCGGCCGACGTACACTTTCAGCGTCTCGCCTGGGGTGACAGCGAGGGTTCCCTCCGAATACCCGCCGAGTCCGACGCCGTAGCTGTTTCCCCCGCCCATTCCTCCCCAGAGTTTGACGAAAACGCTCGTCACGCCCAGGGGGACCACGAAGTCCTGGACCGCCCCGGTGTAATCGAACTGAGTGGTGTTGCCGACTGTGGTAGGCATCAAACCACCTTTCCAGTGATGAGCGGCTGTTGGGGCGTACGGATGGTGATCTGCACCCGGTCATTGGCCAGGAGCGTGAGCCCGGACACTTTGGCTGCCGGACAGGCCGTGTCCGCACCGTCCACTTTCACAGTGAGGGGTGACGCGCTTATGACCGTTGCGGCCATATCGTTCGCGGCCATCACAGCACCTCCAACGTGAGGGACATGTCTGACTTCCCGTCCAGCGGCATCCTCCAGGAGCGGACCTCGCAGCGATGATCCATAGCTCCTGCCGGGTCTTTGTACTGAACTACGTCCAGGTGCCCGGCCACGGGCCAAGGGCCGGTCGTTATCTCGAGAGTGCGTGTCACTTGCTGGGCCGCTTGTACGATGACGTCCCCGGCCGCCTCGAGGCTCGCCTGGTCCGCCGCGTTCCGTTCGGTCACGCTCTTCACCTTTGTACCGCCGGCGCTGAGATCCACGGTGTACATCCCGCTCCCCTCAGTGGGAGCAACCGACTGTCCCGTGCGGATGAAGCGCCACCAGTTGGTCTGAGTGAAGCCGTCAGTGGTGAGAGTCCGCCTCTCCCCTACGATCTGAGTCCGTGAGTCTCCCAGGTCGAACGTCCACACCGGAGGCCGGATAGCTGGCGACTGGTAAGGCTCCGATCGGAACCTTCCCGATGCGTCAGCGTAGAGGCCTCGGTAGCCGATGGCCGACAGGAGCGCGTTCACGACGTCGATATAGCGGGTGGGTGACTTGGTGTCGAGCACCCAGACCATCGGGGCGGCGAGGGTCTTCTCGACCGCCGTCCCATCCAGGAACGGTGCCACCCCGGTGTACCCCGCGGCGGTGATGACCTGGGCGACCGCAACCAGATACCCCGTCCCGGTGGCCACAAAGTAGGTATCCCCCACGGGCTTCTGAAGGAGATGAAGCTTGTCATACCCGGCGACCGTGTATGTCTTCGGGTTCTCCCCCAGGGGCGTCTCCGGCGTGGTCAACAGGAACACCCCGAGCGGCCAGGTCTTCGTCAGCCCTTCGGCCGTGAGCGTCTGGTAGGGCCTGACCCGGGCCGTGTTCCAGTCCAGCTCTCGGGAGAGTTGCAAGGAGCACGTCCCATGCACATCGGCGAAGTTGTTGTGCTCGACCTCACCCCCGGCTAGGTCTTCGGATATGTCCTCTATCACTTGGTCGTTCGCGTCCAGGAGCTCGGCGCCGAAGTCGACGCGGAGGTTGGCTGCGGTGACGAGGGTGACGATCTGGTCGGGAGTGAGGGCGAGGGTCAGCATGGGCTAGGAAGCGGCGTGGGCGATTCCGGTGGTGGCGGCGTTCAGCGTGTAGGTTCCGTTGTTGCCGAACGTCACCGGCGTAAGAGCGGCTCCCCCGTACTCCGTCCCGTTGGTGGCGGCGCTGAAACCAGACCAGGACGCCACGTCTTCACCAGCGGTCATGTTGAAAACGAGGTTGCCGGTCATGAGAAAGTCTCCGTCTCCATCGTTGGCTCCCCAGGTGACGGCTTTGCGGGCATCCCCCACTTGAGTCCCGGCGCCGTTCTTGAGGGCGATGTGAGTGATGAGAGCCTTCCCTGCGGTCGCGATTGCTTCCAGGTATGCGTTGTTCATTGCCATTGTGGCCTCCCCGGCTACGTTACGATTAGGTCCGCGAATCGGGTCTTCTTCTCACCTGCGCTCGTGGTGAGAACTGCCCAGATTGTGTAAACGCCCTCGATTGTGGGCGCGGTGATAAGGAAATCGACTTTCCCTGTGGTGATGGTCTTGGCACTGATGACTCCGGCCACGGTATTACCGGTCGCGTCCTTCGCCGTGACCTCGGCGGTCAGAACCGTCTCACCTGTTCCGAGTTCTGAAGCGATGCTGATGAACTGCGCGTCTATATCACCTCGATAGATGGGGGGGAAACTCCCCAGGTAGATAGGTGCGGGTTCGTTCACAGTCCCCTCCTATGGCCAGATGATGTAAGTCCACGCGCGCGTCCGTCGCTGTCGAGCCCACGGGTATGTTCTTCTGACGTGAGTCCCCTTCCGCTTCCCGGGCTTTCCAGCCCTCGAGAGTGACCGGAGCTTTCGAGGCCGCTGGATGCGACCGTGTTTCGGTACCCGTCTCCGGATGGGAAAGCAAAGACCGCCGCGATCACGCCGCCCGTGGCGCTCTCATACCCTTGCCCCTCGCCGTAGACGAGAGCCGTCACAAGGGTCATCCCGCCGCCCGTGGTGGTCTCGATGGCGCTTCCCGTGCCGGTTGCTGTTGACGCCACTCCGGCGGTAGACCCGCCGCTCTCATGCTGGGTGACCGCGCCCGTCCCGGTTGCGCTCACTGCGACGAGCACCGTAGCGCCGTCCGTCACAGTCTCTGCCGCCGCACCGGCTCCGCTTCCACTCGCGCTAATGTCTGCCGCAGATCCTCCAGAGCGCGCTTCCTGTGGGATTCCTTGGCCGGATGCGAGGGCCGTCACGGTGGCCGTGCTGCCCCCGGACTCGACCTGTTGTTGGGATTCGGCCGTGCCCGCGCCAGATGCGGTCGCATAGACGCTTGCTTCTGACCCATCTGAAGCTAGTTCAGTTGCTGCACCTGTGCCGAGGCCTGCTGCGATTACAGTTGTGTTCGCTCCGCCGGAAACGACTTCAGATGGTGTCCCGCTGCCTGCGGTCGTTGTAGTGACGGTAGATGTCGCGCCACCCGATGTTGCTTCCGTCGCCACGCCCGTGCCGGATGACGTCCCGGTGACCGTTGCAACGGCGCCGCCTGATGCCTGCTCGATCCCCGTGCCAACGCCACTTGCCTGTGCCGTGGCGGTCGAAGCTGACCCGCTGGCCACTTGCTCGGCTGCGACTCCGGTCCCAGAGGCCGTAGAGACAACGGTGGACTGAGACCCTCCAGAAGGCTTCTCGGCCGCGCTTCCCGCTCCACTGGCAGTAGCAGTGGCAGTAGCCGCCGAACCGCCGCTTGTTTGTTCCGATGCTGTGCCCACTCCGGACGCCAATGCGACGGCCGTTGCGACTGCCCCGTTGCCTCCGGCCTCTGCCCCCGTTCCGGCGCCCGCCGCTGTGCTGCTGACGGTGGCGATACCGCCGCCAGACTCACTCTGGCTGGTCGAATAGGCGACCGTCTGCACCGACGAATAGGCCGAGTCAACGCCCTTGACGCGCCGATGCACCCGGTACTTGTATGACCGCCCGCTGACCAGCCCTGCTGCAGGGTCGGTGTAGGGCTGAATCCCCGTCGTGCTCTGCGTGTTGATGGTCGAATAGGCCCCGCCGAGTCCATCGTCGCGCTCAAGATGGCAGGCGTCTTCGTAGAACGAGAACGTCGTAGCCGAACCCGACGAACCGGCCGGAGTGGTGACGACGATAGCCTCTGCTGCTGCCGCAGCATGGGCCGGGAAGCGGCAGGTGATGCTGGTCGCCGATACCACGCTGACGTTGGTGGCCGCATGTCCGCCGACAGTGACCCCGGTCGCCCCGGTGAATCCAGTCCCCGTCAGGGTCACGTCGCAGTAGGAGTTCTCAGCCACTTCGACCGGAGACACGCTCGTCATAGTGGGAGCGTCCGCCGTGGGGATGCTTACCCAGCCGGGGTTGGTGGTTGAGTTGCCAGCGTCGGCCAGGTCGGTCGCCCCTGAACCGCCGTAGTAGGCCGTGGCGGTGTAGGTCGTGTTGGTGGTGGCTATCGTGCCGCCGATCTCGATGACAATGCGATCGGTGGGGTCCGCGATGACGGTATTGGCGATGGTAGCGGCGTCAATATCCTCGCCGCTTGTCGTCGTGGTCGCGCTGGCTTCGTCGGGGTCGTTGTAGTTGCTGAGGAGTGTTCCCCGAACCGTTCCGTCCGACTTCAGCACGAAGATGTGAAGCCGCATATTGAGGTTCTGAGACGTTGACGACTCACGGATACCGATGGCCCCGGTTATGGCCGCGCCCGCTACGAAGTAGGTCTGCACTCCGAGGGCATCGGACACCATCTGCATCATCAGATAGGTATGGCCGCTGGTGCCGTCTCCTACTTGGTTGCCCGTGACGGCAGGGCTACCGGATCCGTCTTTGCTCGTGCTGCATTTCTTAGTGACGAGAGGGGTCGCGTCGGTCCAGGTGCCCCGAACGGTCGGCGTGACCCCCGCCGCCGCGTTATTCAGATAGAGTTTGAGCGCGCCCATCTAGGGCGTCACCGTGCAGACGATGTCGGAGCCGACTTGAGCGGCGACCAGGCTGGGGATCGCTATGCCAGCGGTGTAGGTGGCGTAGATGGCGATCTGCTGGCTGGCTGCTCCCAGGGTAAGCGCACCACCGGGATCGGGAGGCGCTCCGGCCGCTGAGTATGCCCAGAACGGGTCGATGTAATAGACGCCATTTCCGGCGTGTATGTCGGTGTAGATGTAGGAGTAGAGGTTGGTCGCTCCATACAGGACCGTAAACCAATAGTCGGCCGCAGCCAGCGCGCCAGTAGATATGGGGAAGTCCCAAAACTTCGGCGTGCCGGAGTTGTAGTCGATGGCCACCTGGCTCGACACGCCCTTGAGTGCCCCGAGCGCCCCGGCATTGTTCGCGTAGACCGCCGTGCGGAAGTTCTGAGTGTAGCCAGCCGTGGTGGCCCGGCCGTAAAGGTGCAGAGCAGTGAGGTCCGATGCGCTTTCCGGCAGCGTGAACCGCGTACAGGTCATGCACCCGCTGTTGTTGGAGTCACCGAAATCGGTGGTAGGGGTGCTGTACCCGAAAGTCCCCATTACTTGATGAGCGTCACGTTCTCAAAGGTGATGCCCGGAATCGCCACGTCGCCCGGAGTCAAGGCCGGACCTTTGTAGCTTCCGTTGCGGAACACTACGTTCGTCGGGCTGTTGCCGTATGTGCCGACAAGGGCCTGCCCACCCTGAGCGGTGAAGCCGTCGAAAACCACGTTCTTTGCGGTCTCGTGGAGACGAGCGCACCAGCCGGAGACTCCGGCGGGCATGATCATCGTGAGGTTCTTAAACACGACTTCTGACCAGCCCCAGATGACCAGGGGATATCGGCCCTTTGTCGCGTCCAGAAGCACGTCGGTGAACTCCGCGCCCACGGAGGCCCCACTCTCGGTGTAGAGCTGCAGGCAGTAGCCGGATCCGCCGAACATCTTGACGCGGCTGAACTTCAGGCGATGGCAGTTGCGCTCAAGGTAGGCGCAGTGGTAGAGGTTGTTGCCCGCGATGAGGTTCGCCTGCAGTTCCATGTCGGAGAACTCGGAGTCATCCACACACGACAGGAACAAGGGCATGTCGCAGTCGGCGAACTTGAGATCGGACCCGACGAGTCCCGATGACTGCGCGCCGCTGCCGATCTTGAGGCCGTTCGCCACGTGGTCAAAGAGCATGTGCTTGAAGGTGTTGCCCTGCAGACCGTCGCCCCAAAGACCGTACTTAGACGAGGCGGGGCCGTTGCCGGTCACGTGCACGTCTTGGTATGAGCGGTCGATATTGGTCGCTGCTGAGATGGTAGACGTGTAGCCGGTTGCCGGAGGCGTCACAGGCGGCACGACGACGGCTTTGGCGATGGTCAGCTTGACGGTCGTTCCCACGGCCACCCTCTGGCCGGCGGGGACGGACTGCAGCAGGACCGTGCCGACGGGTTTGGTGGACGTCTGGTCAGTAGTGGCCGTATTGAGGCGCAGGGTCGCCAGTTTGGATTCGGCGCTGGCTTCGGTGAGGCCGACGAGAGTGGGAACGGTGACGAGTTGAGTGCGTTGGAACCAGCCCATGATCTTCCTTCCTACGAGGGGTTCGTGAAGATGACTTCGAGGTCTGCGGCCTTGGCGCTGTCCTGCCCGGTGTCGTAAATGTGAATCCGGTTGTTGGCGGGAGTGCCGTTGTCACGCAGGACCACGCACACAGCGTTTCCTGGCGTCCATCCGGGTCGATCTATGATTTCCTGAAGAGCAGCCGCGATGTCGAAGCTGTAAACGGTGTCTGTGACCCATGCTGCGATAGCGATATCCGCGTGAGCCGTGGTGACGACACAATCGTGCGGCCGGTGCGTGTCCGTATCCCAATAGGAGGGGTTGTCAGCATCCTCGCAGAAGGCCCGCAGCGCGACCAACGTAGGTGTTCCCAGCGACCCGGACGCGGTCAGCTTCAAGAGCGCCGATGTGATGGTGGCGCCTTGGGATACGTAGACGTGGTTGAACCAGTACCCGGGAACGAGAGGCTGCCCCGCCGCCGCCATGCCCGCACGGTTCACGCTGGTGTACATAGCGCTGGCCGAACCATCCCAGAACACGTCATCCGCAACACCGGAGAGCGCCGGGCTGTCGGCAATGGCGAGGATGTCCGTGAATGTGATCCCGGTCCCGCCGCCCAGGGTGGGGCCGTTGTAGGTGCCGGTGTCGAAGAGGATGTCGGCAACGGTGTCTTCGAACCCGCCGTAGTTCCCACAGAGCCCGGTGCCGCCCGAAGCGGTCACGTCGTTGAGGGTGATGCGGTTGCACTTGCGCACGCGGACGCATTGGAAGGTGGCATCGGCAGAGTTGATCATCGTGATCCCGTTGAAGACCACATCGTCATAGCCCCACACGACCAAGGGATAGCGCCCATCCGTGGCGTCAAGGACGACGTTGTTGAAGGTGATGTCGCTCCCGGGGCCTTCGCCCTCCGCATAGTCGAAGTAGAGCTGGAGACAATAGCCAGAGCCACCGTGAAGTGTGACGTTGGAGAAGGTCAGGTGGTGGTTGTTGCGCTCCATGTAGATGCAGTGGTACAGGTTCGAGTCATACCAGTTGGCGGTCAGATCCAGGTTGGTGAAACTGGAGTACGACACCGAGCCGAGGAAGATCGGGTTGACACAGTTCGTGGCCACGAAGTTATCCACGATCATGTTGGTGGCGCCTGGGTAGCTCCCGACCTTGAAGCCAAAGTTGAGACCGTCGAAAGTGAGATTCGTGAACCGGCCCCCGGTGATCTCATCGAGGGCGATCCCGCTCGTGGTCGTCATCGCTTCGGTCGTTCCCGGGCCCGCGATCTTCATGTCGCGCATACCGATGTTGGTGCGGCCGGATCCGTAGAACATCCAGCCCGAGCGCTCGCTGTAGATGACGGTCGTGTCCCCCGCGCCGTGGATCATCACGCCGCTACGGAGATAGAGCTGGTCATCGATCAGGAACGTGCCGGCGGGAACGGAGACTCCCACCCCTGCCGCCTGGGCCGCGTCGAATGCCGCTTGGAAGGCTGCCGAGCTATCGGCGGCGCCCGTGTCGTCTGCCCCGTAGTCCATGACGCTGTAGTCTTCGGCGGGCGGGACGGGCGGGGCAACCGGCTCTATCACGGCTGGGGCAGCCGCCGCCAGTTCTATCGGGTAGCTGATCTCGGTCAGGGTGACGTTGACGTCGCACAAGCGCTGACAGCCCTTCCTCTCCTTCACCTGGAGATCGAGGAACGAGCCGAACATGAGCCGGCCGCGGCTGTCGCGATAGAGGAGCGTCTGGCCGCGCCATGACTTGAGGATCTCGCGTGTCTCTCGGGTGACCTGCTCCATCTGGATCTGCGCGACCCTGATGTCGGCCCCGCTCGTGATGAGACGGATCCGGCCCTCGGCGTACTGGCGAAACTCTCCGTCCAGCGCTTCGGATCCGGACATGTCCGCTACCCGGTCGAGGCGGATCTGCTCAGGATAGTTTGCGGCTGGGGAAAGCAGCCCAGTGTTCAGGATGATGGTTGCCATTAGCAAGCCCCCGTCCTTGCCAACTGAATTCTCCGGTCTGTTTCCCGCTTGAAGGTGGCTATCAGCTCGTCCATCTTGTGAACGAGTTCCGAGTCGTCTACGCCGGCGGAAGTGTTGTATACCGTCGTGTTGGTGACTGAGCTATTCGTCACCCCGCCGGATGAGCCGCTCGACATGGCCGGGGAGATCGCCGCCCCGATGTCGATGCTAGACAGAGTTCTCTGGAGATCGGGGATGGCGTTCGCGTATCCCTCGCGGATGCCGGCGCCGAAGCCTTCCATCACTCGGATACCCACGTCGTAGAGAGGACCGCCCGAAAAGTGGATCCACCCGGTTATCTTTGTGGCGAGTCCCTTACCCCAGTCCTCCAGATTTTTCCAAATCTCCTTCATCCCGTCCCACAG
The DNA here is from genome assembly GCA_023249055.1 of Candidatus Methylomirabilota bacterium. Classification (GTDB taxonomy): domain Bacteria; phylum Methylomirabilota; class Methylomirabilia; order Methylomirabilales; family Methylomirabilaceae; genus Methylomirabilis. The sequence goes on along the minus strand of JAHFDH010000047.1, from coordinate 1,395 downwards.
CCCCGAGATGATCCGGCGGCCAACGTCCTTCAGGAGCGAGCCGAGGTCTCCAACCGCATCCTTGATCTTCTGCCCGATGTTCAGCCAACCCGCGACCTCGTTTTCCCATAGCCACTTGAGACCGTCCAAGAGCCCCTGGATAACGTCCTTGCCCTTTTGCAGTAGGAGAGAACCCAGGTTACCGAGGGCCGTGACAATCTTGCCCGGCACACCTTTGATCCAGTCGATCGCGGCTGACCAAGCTGCCTTGATGCCGTCCACTACCTTCCAGAAGCCGGCCCTCACGTCGTCCCAGTGTTTGATGAAGAGAAGGATCACAAGGCTGAGACCGCCCGTGGCAATCGCGAGGATGGCGGCGAGGAACGTCTGCCAGTTGTCCTTGATGAAGTTGATCCCGGCCCAGAAGACATCCTTAATTGCGTTCCAGGCCGCGGAGAACGCATCCTGAATGGCAGACCAAGCGGCAACAAAGGCCTGTTTGATCTCCTCGTGGTATTTGATGCAGACCACGATGATCGCGATGAGCGCGCCTATCGCAGCAATGATGGGAAGGATCGGCGCGAGCGAAGCCCACTCGACGGCGGTAAACGCCATGATCACCGGGGTAAGGGCGGCGAGGCCCACGCCGAGAGCCGCAACGACACCGACCAATACCTTGATTGGACCCGGAGCGTTGAGAAGGGCGTCAAGAATGGGCTGGACAACCGGCATGATCTTTTCGAACGCCTGGCCGATGGTGGCCATGATGCTCGTCTTGAGGTGGTCCATCCCATCGCCAAAGGCATCGAGCCCGGCCACTGCGTCGTTGCTCATGACCGACCCGGAATCGCGAGCCTGTTTGGAGAGGTCGGCGAGCTTGTCCGTACCCGCCACGATTAGCGGATTGAGTTCCATCGCGCTCTTGCCAAAGATGGCCATGGACAGCGCATCTCGTTCGGTCTCGTTACCGACGCCGTTCAGGGCGCCGAAGGCTTCCATCATGACCGTCTTGGCATCCCGTAGGTTGCCGTTCGAATCGGTCACGGAGATCCCGAGTGCCTTGAAGGCCTCTGCCTGCGAGCCCGCTCCCCCGCGAGCCGCGTTCATGCTCTTGGTGAGTTTGCCCTGCGCGCCGGCTATGGTCTCGAGGTCAACGCCCAGGTCATCGCCCACGTACTGGAGCTCCTGCAAACGCTCTGCCGTGAGGCCTGTCTTGTCGGCCAGCTTCTGCAGGTCGTCTGCGTTTGAAACGGCCTTCGCACCCATGGCCACAAGCGCACCACCAGCGGCCAGGGCCGCCGCCCCAGCCTTACCGGCCATGCCCTTGAGTTTGTCGCCCCAATCGCTCGTCGACTTGCCCGCGTTGTTCTGGGCGGTATCTACTTGTTTGACCTGGCCCTCGAAGGTCTTGAGCTT
>JAHFDH010000046.1 GCA_023249055.1 Candidatus Methylomirabilota bacterium | reverse complement strand
CCTCGCAGGAGCACGGCCACCTCAGTAGCCAGCCTCCCAAGCACCCGTCCCGACGCGTCGATGAGGTGCCACCGCCTGTCTATTTCGCTAACAGCGCAATGAATTGTCCTGCTCATGAAGTGACCTTCCCTCCTTCACATATGCTGTTCCAGAACCTTGATAAGATAGAGTGAGTGGCAACAATTGTCAAGGAAAAAATCGCCAACTCCTGGCGTCACCTCCGTTTTTCATGGAATATGGCGACCCGATAGGCTAGTATAACTAGGGATTATTGGAATTCAAGACTTGAAGTGTGGAGGGGACGATGTTCGGCCTTGGCATGCCAGAGTTGCTGATTATCTTGGTCATTGCCCTTCTCGTGTTTGGCGTCGGCAAACTGCCCCAGATCGGTAGCTCACTCGGCGGGGCTATTCGCGAATTCAAGAAGTCGGTCGAGTCGCCAGAGAAGGAAGTCCCGCCTGCGCCGATCAAGGAGATCGCGTGTAGCCAGTGCCGCCGGCCGTTACAGAACGACTGGTCGGTCTGCCCCCATTGCGGGACGAAGCGCGAGGCGTAAGAGCAGGAGTTGGAGATTGGGGAGTAGGATCAGCGGTTGCGCTCATAGATGATCCGCAGGCCGGTCAGCGTGAGCAGTGGGTCGACGTGTTTGATGCTCGGCGACTCGGCGAGGATCAGATGAGCCAGTCCCCCGGTGCCGATCACAATAGGATCGCCCCCCATCTCCTCGCGCATCCGCGTCACGATCCCTTCAACCAGCCCAAGATAGCCGAAGAACAGGCCGGATTGCATACTGGCCACAGTCGTTTTCCCCACCACCGATGTCGGCTTGGCGATATCGATTCGCGGCAGCTTGGCTGTTCGCTCAAACAGGGCCTCGGCAGCGATTGCGATGCCTGGGGCGATGACGCCCCCCAGATACTCCCCTCGGGCCGAGACCGCATCAAAGGTGGTGGCGGTGCCAAAATCCACCACAATCGCCGGGCCGCCGTAGACCTCAAAGGCCGCTACCGCGTTGACGATCCGGTCGGCGCCTACCTCGCGCGGACTGTCATACAGGATCGGCATACCGGTCTTGATCTCTGGGCCGACTACCAGAGGCGCAATCCGGAAGTATCGATGGGCCATCTCTTCAAGGGATGAATGGAGCGGCGGGACCACCGAGGCGATGATAAGCGCAGAGACCTGACTCAATTCCAGTCCGGCGAGGTGCAGGAGATTGCTGATCAGTGTCCCGTACTCGTCGCCGGTCCCGTCCCGCCGGGTGCTCAGCCGCCAATGGACCCGGAGTTCCTTGCCTTCGAACAGTCCGACCGTCGTATTGGTGTTTCCCACGTCGAGCGCGAGCAGCATGCGTCTCTACCCCGCAAGCGCCACATCACCAGCTACCAGGTGATGCAGTTCGCCTGCCGCGTCGCGGATCACCAGCCGCCCAAGGTCGTCCAGTTCGACTGCGAAACCCGATACCTCTTCATCCCCCAATCGAACTGTAACCATCCGACCGACGGTCAGACAGCGGCGTCGGACCTGTTCAAGAATGGGCTGCGGGCCATCGCTCAAGAACCGCTCATACCAACCGTCGAGGCTCTCACAGAATGACCGCGCCATCGCCGTTCGATCCACGGGATGACCGGCCTCAATCCGGAGCGAAATAGCAATCCGGCGCAGCTCTTCCATAAAGTCCGTCTCAGTCTGATTCACATTGATACCGATCCCAAGGATGACATACAAGAGACGGGAGCCATCGGCCGCCATCTCTCCCAGGATGCCGCCCACCTTCCGGCCATGCAGGATCAGGTCGTTGGGCCACTTGAGCGCTGCCGTGAGCCCCGTGGTTCGCTCGATCGCCTCGGCCCCCGCCGCCGCGCCCATAAGGGTCAGCATGGGGGCGTCCTGCGGCGGGATCGGCGGCCTCAGGATCACGGAGAGATACAGCCCCAGCCCCATCGGCGATTCCCATTGGCGACCCATCCGGCCTCGCCCCCGCCGTTGCCGCTCCGCGATGACAATCGCCCCATCGGCCTCGCCGCGGCCGGCCAGTGTCGCCGCTTCGTCGTTCGTCGACTCGACCTCCTGGAACAAATGGATGGCTGCGCCGATCCGCCGCGTGGTCAAACCGGCCCGGATCTCGGTCTCCTGTAATGGCACGAACACATCCTGAGGGCGCATCACACCCGTCTCACGCCTCCTATCCGTCTGTCGTTAAGTTGGTCGCACAAGCTGGTCGATTCGCTCAAGGTGCTGCAGCAGTTTGGTCCTGGTGTCCATGAGCCGGGCCTGTTCTTCCCGCTGCTTGGTTACCACCTCCGGCGGCGCCTTCGACACAAAATCGGCATTACTCAGCTTCTTATCCACCCGCGCCAGCTCCTGCTCTACCTTGTCCAGCTCACGCCGCAGCTTCTGCTGCCTGGCCGTGAAGACCGACAGGTCGTCCACCGGCAGGTGCACCTCAATGCCGCCTACCAATCCCACCGCGGCGGGTGACGGTCGATCCAGGTGCCGGCCGAAGGCAACCTGCTCCGCGCGCGTGAGCGCGGCGAGGTACGGCATGACCGCCTCAATCGCCCTATCATCGTTGTCAGAGGCAGTTCGAAGCACAAGCCGGACCCACTTCGAAGGAGGGATCTCCAGGTCCGAGCGGAGATCGCGGGCTGCCCGCGTCAGATCCATCAGGAGGCCCATCGAAGCGTCGGCATCGGCGGCCTCCCATACCGGGTCGGCTTTCGGCCAGTGGTCCAGCATCAGGCTGGTCCCCCCACGGTGCGGCAGTTGCTGCCAAATCTCTTCGGTGATAAACGGCATGAACGGGTGCAACAGGCGCAATGCGGTCTCCAGCCCAAACAGCAGCAGGGCAACCCCCGCTTGCTGCTGCTCCCGGCTCGACTCCGAGGTGAGGCGCGACTTGACGATCTCCAGATACCAGTCGCAGTACTCATGCCAGACGAACTGATAGAGCGCCGATGCCGCCTCATTAAACCGATACTCCTCCAGCGCCCCCGTGACCGATCCGATGAGTCCGTACAGGCGATGAAGCAGCCACCGATCCGCCAGATCGAGGGACAGAGAGTTGACGGGAGGGAGAGGGCCTTCGAGAATCGGCAGGTATCGAGCAAGGAACTGATGGGCGTTCCACAGTTTGTTGCAGAAATGGCGATACCCCTCGATCCGGTCTTCCGACAGCCGGATGTCGCGGCCCTGGGCTGCGAGCGCGGCCAAGGTAAAGCGGAACGCATCGGCGCCGTGTTTGTCGATAATCTCGAGAGGGTCGACGACGTTGCCTTTCGACTTCGACATCTTTTGTCCCTCGGCGTCGCGCACGAGGGCGTGGATATACACCTCCCTGAACGGGACGTCGTTCATGAACTTGAGTCCCATCATCATCATCCTGGCGACCCAGAAGAAGATGATGTCGAAGCTGGTCACCAGCGTCGAGGTCGGATAGAACCGGCGGAGCAGTTCGGTCTGCTCCGGCCAGCCCATGGTCGAGAAGGGCCAAAGGGCCGATGAAAACCAGGTATCGAGGACGTCTGGGTCCCGAACCAGCGCGTGTCCCCCGCATCGCGGGCAGGCGGCTGGAAGCGATGAGGCCACGATCGGCGTGGCATCTCGGAGAATCCTGTGCGCCTCCTCGTCCCCCGGCGTGGCCATAGCCGTCGCGGCGCCTGCCGCTTCACACACAAGGTTGTCTCCATCACACTCCCGACAGTACCAGGCCGGAACCTGGTGTCCCCACCACAGTTGCCGCGAGATGCACCAGTCTTTAATATTCCGCATCCAGGCAAAGTAGGTGTTCTCCCAATGCTGGGGAACAAACCTGGTCCTCCCCTCCTCTACCGCCCGGATAGCAGGATCGGCCAGCGGCCCAACCCTTACGAACCATTGCGGCGAGAGGAGCGGCTCTACCACCGTCCTACATCGGTAGCACTTCCCAACCGCGTGCAGGTGCGCGTCGACCTTCACGAGCAACCCTCGGTCCTGCAGCCACCGCACGACGATCTCGCGCGCCTGCTCTGTCCCCAATCCTTCGATCTCGCGATACAGCGCAGGCTCGATCTGCGCGTCGGGAATCGAACTCGAGATCCTGCCTGCCTCGTCGAAGAGCGCGATTCGCGGCAGGCCGTGCCGCTCGCCCGCCTCAAAGTCGTTGAAGTCGTGGGCGGGGGTGATCTTGACCGCACCGGTACCGAACTCCCGATCCACCAGTATCGAGTCGCCCACCACCGGGATGCTTCGCCCGGTGAGCGGCAGCATCACGCGACGACCGATCTGACCATTGTGTCGTGGGTCGTCAGGGTGAACCGCCACGGCGGTATCGCCCAACATCGTTTCGGGACGGGTGGTCGCTACTACGAGCCGCGTTGCCGGATCATCCGCCAAGGGATAGGCGATATGGTAGAGGAGACCTTTTGTCTCTTCGTGCTCGACCTCGATATCCGACAGCGCCGTTCGGCAGCGCGGGCACCAGTTGATGAGTCGCTCCCCCCGATAGATCAACCCCTCGTGGAACAGACGGACAAACACCTCACGGACCGCCTGCTGGCGGGGTTCGTCCATGGTGAAACATTCCCGTTCCCAGTCGCAGAACGCTCCCAACCGTTTGAGCTGCCGGATGATCGTCCCGCCCGATTCCTCCTTCCACTGCCAGACCCGCGCCACGAACCCTTCTCGACCAAGCGCATCACGCTCAACCCCTTCAGATCGAAGCTGTCGCTCGACCACATTCTGCGTCGCAATCCCCGCATGGTCGGTACCAGGGAGCCAGAGGGCGTTATACCCCTGCATCCGCCGCCATCGAATCAGGATGTCCTGGAGGGTATTGTTCATGGCATGGCCGATATGCAGAAAGCCGGTGATATTAGGCGGGGGGATCACAATGGCATACGGCGGCTTCGGCGAGGACTCGTCGACGTGACTGGAGCCGGCCGCCTCCCAGACTTTTATCCAACGCTCTTCAATCCCGTGGGGATCGTATCCCGTCTTTTTCTCGCGTGACATCCCGTATCCTGTTAGCGTCCCTCTTCTCTGTGCGCTCTCGCCTGTACGCATCCGCACGCAGACAGGCGGCGTCATCGTTCGACAACGTAGCACATCAGGGACAGCAGATCAAGGCTGGTTCAGCTTCTCAAGAGTGGAGATTGGGTCGCGTCATTGCGAGCGAAGCGAAGCAATCTCGCCTTTCGTACTGAGATCGCCGCGCACCCTTCGGGTACTCGCAATGACATACAAATGAGCGGGTTGTGGTGGCAATCCGTATTCTTGTGCTGGGACTTCCGGAACCCGTCCGCCAAGCTGACGGCAGCGTATTCGCTACCCGACGATCGTATACCGGCGGATGTCCGGATCGGCGGCGGCCAGATCCGGCAACCTCAAGCGAGCCTCTTGCAGGTGTGGCGATTGCAGGTGTGCGTCAAGCGCTTCTTCGCTTCGCCACTCTTCCACAAACGTAAAATCAGTCGGATCCATCTTGTTCTGAAGCAGTTCGTACGTCACACACCCCGGCTCCCTGCGCGTGGGATCGACCAGACCCTGCAACACGGCCCGGAGCTCCTCCACCTTCCCAGAACGGGCAACAATACGGGCCACCACCCGCACCCCTTGATCCGGCATAAGCACTGCTCCTTTTTTATTGAGAGCGTCCAGGCTGCCCCGAGATCTCTAGCCGCCTCAAATATATCCGAGACGCTGTTATTCTTCGATGGCAAGTACAACAGCGAGCGCTTTGGTGATCTCTTGCATAGCTGTCCCAGACAGTTTGCCCAATTGGCGAACAAATCTGGCCTGGGATATCGAACGAACCTGAAATGCGTCTGCCGCGGAGGGTTTATCCAATCCATTCTCTGAATCGGACTCCAGCCGAACCATCCACAGCGCTACAGCATACCGATCCTTCCACTCGGTGATCGGCACGATAACCTTCAGCGGCAACATCCCGACAGCATCGTCATTCACAATGACGGCCGGGCGAGTTTTCTTGATCTCGGACCCGATGGCGGGGTCCAAGTTAATCAGCCAGACCTCGCCCCTAAGCATGAATATCCTGACTGTCAAGAGCTGTAAAGCTGGTCAGTTCGTCATCCTCCGCATAAGCTGAGCGCAACGCCTCAGCCGCCGCCGCCAATTGTCGTGTTCTTTCAGGCGGAGTTAGGGGACGTTCAATGGACTGAAGATCTTCCTGGACTAGATGCAAGGCAGCTTCGATGACTTCAAGACGCTCTTTTGCCGAAAGCTTCCTGAACTCTTCCAGAATTTCTGTCCGCGTCATACTGCCTCCTTCTCACTCTCAGGAAGCATCAACCGAGAGCTTTGACATTAAACAGCGATTCCGGCTTCGGCGACAAAGACTTCAAGCACCAGCGATCCGCCTTCCAGGACTTCCTCACCAAGGAAAACATTGCGCCTTCATCTGTGACTCCAGCATACTCCGCTTTCAGACCACCGTCGAGCCGCGCGTTTCATGTCTCCTATTATGCCGATGCGGGGCGCCGTCGCGCTCATGGCTCGGCTGCAGGTGTGGCTGCGGTGCGCTCCGCTGGCTCCTCGATGATGCGTACCACATCGAGCGAGCGCAGCGAGAACAGCATGACACGCAGCAGGGCGTTGGTGTCAGAGGCCTGTTCGAACAGCTCGCGGAATGTGTCAATGATTGTGAGACACCGTGTGTCCGAATTTAGTGTCGCGCCGCATCGCTCGAGTCCATGGGCTTCGGCTTGTTGATCCACGCCGCCTCCGGAAGTGCCGGGGGAACCGGGATCTTGCGGACGAACCGCTCCGAATGGGCCGCATAGGCGGCCCGCAGCACCGCGGCGCGGGCCGCGCGGACCTCGTCAGCCAAGCCGTAGCGCAGGACCTCCGGCGTCAGCAGACCGATGCCAGTATGCCGATGCTCCGTGTTATACCAGGGGAAAAAGCCCTGACAGAAGCTCCGGGCATCTTCGAGACTGCCGAAGCGCTCCGGGAAGTCCGATCGGTACTTGAGGGTTTTGAGCTGCGCCTCGGAGTAGGGATTGTCATCACTCGTATGGGGTCGACTGTGGGTCTTGGTGACGCCCAGATCGGCCAACAGGAAGGCCACGGGCTTGGAGGTCATGGCGGAGCCCCGATCCGCCTGGAGGGTGAGCTGCCCTGTGTCGATCCCCTGTTTGGCGCAGGTCTCGCTGATGAGTCGTTCGGCCAGGGACGCGGATTCCGCCGAGGCGACCAGCCAGCCGACCACGTAGCGGCTGAAAATGTCCAGGATCACATAGAGGTAGAAATAGGACCACGTCACCGGACCGAGGAGCTTGGTAATATCCCACGACCAGACTTGGTTCGGGGCCGTGGCCAGCAGTTCCGGTTTCTGATACACCGGGTGGCGGAGCTGGGTCCGGCGCTCCTTGACCTCTTGGTTGGTGTGCAGGAGTCGGTACAGGGTCCCAATGGAGCAATGATATTCGCCTTCATCCAGGAGGGTCGCATAGACCTCATGGGGTGCCTGGTCGGCAAACCGGTCGGAGTGCAGCAGATCGAGCACACCCTGCCGTTCATCGGCGGATAGCGCCCGTGGAGGGCTAGGGCGCGTCGTCGGCTCCACCATCGGGGCGTACGTTCGTGCCTGGGCGCGGTAGAAGCCGCACCGGGCGAGGCCGAACGCGTCGCAGGCCGGTTTGATCCCCACCGCGGAGGCCAGGGGCTGCGCAGCGTCCATCAGTCGCTGCCGCCTGCCTCGGAGGTCGCCAGGGGGATCCCCAGGATCTGCGAGACTTTTTTTTGAACCTCACTGATGAGCTCGGCCTGTCGGAGCCGTCTCGTCAGCCGCTCGTTCTCCTTGCGGAGCTGGGCATTCTCGCGCCGCAGCGGATCGGGGCGTGGGGCCTTGCGGCCCCGCTGCTTGGGGGTGAGGGCGGACAGGGTGCCAGCCTCCCGCTGCCGGCGCCAGGTCGTGAGGTTCGAGGCATACAGCCCCTCCCGGCGGAGGAGTGCGCCTCGGCTCCCTGGTACGGTGCAGGCATCGGCAAGTCTCAAGATGCGCAGCTTGTCGGCGGCGGTGAACCGCCGTCGCGCCGGCTTCGCGGACACCTCGGGATCGGGCGGCACTGCGGGGGCCGCCAGCTGCGGCTCGACGGGGCGTGTGCTGTCGCCCCACGGACGCGGCGGGTGACTGCGATGCTCTGCGGTGCGGTGATCGTTTCAGTTCTCATCGTGTATTGTCCTCCCCGCCCTCTACTCTAATTTACAGGAGGGCAGGTGTCTCACTTATATTGACACAGAGGGTGACCGATATGACATCCTGCCGCCGAACAAGGTAGAGCTTGGCGGGCAGCGGATAGCGGAGAAACGCCTTCAGCAGGACCTTGCGCGCGCGCAGTTGGCCGGCCAGGCGGCGAAGCGCGGTTTCGGCCTCATTAGTGGGAACACCGAACTCGAGTTGCTCCTTGAAGCTTTCGGTGATACGACGTGTCAGCCGCGCCAGCGTGGGGCCATCCACAACCCCACCGCTGCGCCGTAGGCTATTGAGCGCCCGCATTTCGTCTTCCGGCGGGCGGTGCATGCCAACCAGCACACGGCACGCGCGGGTCTCATCGCCGCCGGGCAAGCCTTCGACGAGGTCGGCCAACTGACCCCAGCCGCGTAGATTCAAATAGCCGACGCAGAACGAACACGACTTGGCAGCGGGCAAAACCGCGCGAAGCCCTTGTGTGAGCTTGAAGCCTATGTTGTCGAAGATTTGAGGCATCGCTCAGGTCGCTCGGCGAAAGTGTTTCATTGGAAGCATGAACCACTGAATAGCTTGGCCAACCTATTTTGCATGCAACAACCTCTAATGATCGCGGGGATTCTCTCGCCTTTCCAATGACTTGTCAAGGTTGGCGAGCACCGCTGTTGGCCAGCAAACGTTGCGGCCATATCGCCAGGCCATTGACCCCTCTATCCTCTCGGCTGAGGATGTGCGTATACAGCATCGCTGTGGCCCCATTTCGGTGCCCACGCCATTCCTGAACCGTCCTGATGTCATGACTATTCTCAAGCAAATGAGTGGCGAAGGGTGTGAGTCGAAGAGGCTCAGACTTTTCCGCAAGCGAGATCAGCGGCGGCTGTTTTGGTGGGTGTCGGAGCCATCGAAGACAACGAAGGGAGCGGTGCTGTACGCGGTGCCATGCAGAGACGATGTGAAAATCCCTTGACAGTCGGCGTCCCTTCTCCTAATGTTATATAGGTAATATAACGGTCGGACAGGAGGAATACGATGACTCAACGTGGTTCCTTTGGGGCATACCTTCGAGAGTGCCGTCTTAAGGCCGGGTATGGCCTCCGCAGCTTCGCTGAAGCGATCGACATGCAGCCGTCCAACCTCAGCAATGTGGAGCATGACCGAGGGACCCCCCCGCAGGATCCCGCGGCGCTGGCGACAATTGCCGATACCCTCGGCCTCCTGGAGGGGTCCAAGGAGCGTACGCGATTGTTTGATCTCGCGGTCGCGCATAAACAGCCTGCCTTGCCGCCAGATGTCGCGGCCTTCGCCGCGAAGACCCCGGGAATCCCGGTGCTGCTTCGCACGATCGAGAACAAACGGCTCACCCGAGAGGACCTAGCCAGACTGACGGACCACATCAATGAGCGCCTCGGGAAGCCCAAACGGTGAAGACCGAGGACATCCCCACTTACTCCATTCCTAGGCTCGAACAGATTGCCAAGCTCCTCTTGGAGGAACGGTGGCCTGGGCTGACGATTCCAGTAGATATCGACTATATCGTCGAGCAGGAACCTGGCACCGTACTTGACTACCTGCCTGGATTGCGGTCGGTGCATGGCGTTGCGGGTGCAGTGATCAGCCATCCCGAAGAGGCCCGCTTCACCATCCTCGTCGATGAAGGGATCGCGGACGGCAATCTCTTTTTTTACCGCTTCACGGTCGCTGAAGAGTTCGCTCACCTGAAGCTCCATCGAAAGCTTCTCGTAGCGGTGACATCATTGGAAGAGGTCATTCAGTTGCACGAATGGGACCGTTACTACGAAATCGACCGCAACGCGAAGTGGCTGGCCTCATCGTTGCTGATCCCTCCCGGGCCTGTACTTGAGGACACTCACCGATTGTATCCCGAGATGGTCCGACGAGTAGGGTTTACGAATCCCGAGGCGGTCAAAGCTTATGTCATAGACCGCTTAAGCCGGAAGTATCTTGTGTCTCCACCAACTATGCGCTACCGATTGCAGCGCTGGCCGATTGATGTGCTGAAGAAGATTGACACGGCCATGGGAAATGAGCTCGACTTCCTGGAGTAAGGTTTTTTGTCACGGCTCTGGGAACCTGGACCGGAACAGCCCATCCCCACAGCCCAGCACGGGCAATAATACGGGCCACCACCCGCACCCCTTGATCCGACATTCCGACCACTCCTTTCTCGGTTGACCTCATCCCTGCTCTGCCTGACAACTGTGGCTGAACGCCAGAAGTCACCGTCGGGTCTTCCAATTTGGTAACCTAGTGTTGCTGAAAACCCCTTTAGGCGTACTCATACAGCGGAACAGTTCTCGATGGGTGAGTCGCTGTCCGCAGCATCGATTCAATCCGACGTACCGTTTCTGGCTTGAGAAGCACGTCTCCGCACGTCGTACAAACCTCTGCCGGGACGTGATCAATGACGGTCACCTGCCCGTGATAGTTCACCGTGTGGACAATCTGGCGTTCCTCATACTCGCCAGGGCATGCTTCAATGCTGCATTTCATTTCCCTTGCCTCCTTCGGGTGGATGTTATCCACTTTGGTGGCTTTGGTTCGTAGACCGTAATGATGATAAGTGCCGACCGTGCGGTTGTACATACAACGTGCATGGGACGGCCGCTGCGTGTAAAGCCGTTCAGCAAACAGCAAGCTCCACGACGGTGCTCAGGGTAGTTTTCCAGGATGTGGCCCGTCGCGATAACTTCGAACACTTCATCAAGGGTGATGTCCTCTTCGACCATCTCTTGCTGAGCGTGTTGAGTAAGACGAATATTCTCTTCCGCCGCCAGAGCGCGTATGTGATCGAGCACTGCCTCGAAATCAGTAACATCGGCTTGATCCATCCTACCAGTCCCAGCGCCAGCCGCGCTTCGTGCGGGTAAGGCCGAAGAGCAGGGCAGGGTCCGGCTTCATGACCTCAATGCCCTGCACGAAGGCCATTAGTTCGTCCAGATGAGGATGGTCCCGATAGGTGGCTTTCATGACCGCTAGGCCGGGACGAAGTAGACGTCGGTCGGTTTGAATTTGGAGAGGCGGCGGAATTTCGCTCGAACCTTCATCCCCACCCAATCCAGGGAGGGGGAGAGGGGATCGACGCCGAGTAATCGCGAGAGAAACAGGGTATCAACGCCAGGCCACTCCACCAAGATTAGCGCAAAAGGGGTCTCCTTCAGGAACTCCTCGCTCCCAAAGTAGCAGACGGTGAAGGTGTGGACCGCGCCGACCTGGGGCAGTTCGAACCACTCGCACTCGCTGCCACAATCCATGCAGTGCAGCTTGGGAGTAGCGTATTTGTAACCGCACGTTGTGCAGACCGTCCCCAGCAGCTTGCCGTTGGCGAGGCCGGCGAAGAAGGGGGAGTCCTGCCCGTAGCTGTGGATGTAATCGATCTGATAGGGTTGCTTGATGATGATGGGGGCCATGGCTTTGAGTTGGGCCAGGTCCTTGGGGAACGGGACATTGAACAGGATCGTCCCTTCGTCGGTCTCTGGCAAGACGACAGGCTCTTCACCTGTGAGCTTCCGATTTGTTCTCCCGCGCTTGGCGCTCGCCATTGTGCCCTCCCTCCTGACCGATGCCATGGCCGAGGACCTGTCTGCGTGCAACGCACAGGCAGGTCAGCTTTTCTCCATGATCGTCACGGTGACGTACGTCCCGGTACCGGCGTGGCTGTGAATCGCCCCACGTCTGGCCCCCTTGACCTGAAGCCGGTCATTACCAAAATGCTTTTTGATGGTTCCCTGAAGCTGCCACAAGGCGAAGACTGCCTGCATCAGGCCGGTGGCCCCCACTGGATGGCCGCAGGCGATCAGACCTCCCGAAGGGTTGACGGGCAATGTCCCCGGCTTCTTGAGGGCGAGGCCATAGTCGAGGTTGGGGAGAAAAGGGTTCCCCTCCTCTGCCCATCGGCCGCCCTCCCCATACTTGCAGAGCCCCATGTCCTCGTAGGTCTGGATCTCGGAGGAGGTATAGGCGTCGTGCAACTCGATGAAATCCAGATCCTTCATCGGATTGGTAATCCCGGCCATCTCGTAGGCCAGCTTGGAGGCCATCCGGCCTGCCCGAAATGAGTGAACGCCCGGGTACTTGAGGCCACGGTAGTCGCTGGCCCGCTCATGCGGGAGCAGCAACACCTTGCGGTGCGGCCGGTCGGCCATCCGCATGGCGTCCGTCCCGCGACCGATGCCCACAATCTTGGCCGGCTTGATCCGCTTACCGCTCGCCTTCTCCAGCTTGCTGACCCCTTCCTCGCTGGCCAGAATTACGGCTGCCGCGCCGTCGGACATGACGCAAATGTCCAGGCGCGTTAGCGGCCAAGCCACCATCGGCGCCCGACGCACGTCCTCGATCGTGAGGAGCTTTCGCTTCTGGGCATAGGGGTTGTGAAAGGCATTGTTGTGATTCTTCACCGAGACGTGGGCCATCTGCTCGACGGTCGTGCCGAACTCCTTCATGTGCCGGACCACCATCATCGCATAGTAGCCGGTGTAGAAGCCGCCCACCGGGTAGTCGAAGCTCACGTCAGAGGCCAGGGCGATAAATTCGTTCCCCTTCCAGGTATTCACATGGGACATCGTCTCGAAGCCGTAGGCCACGCAC
>JAHFDH010000045.1 GCA_023249055.1 Candidatus Methylomirabilota bacterium | reverse complement strand
ACGCTGGTGACGATGAACTGGAAGAACGGAGAGCCGCCGGAAGACTTCGTTGGTTTCGCGATTGAATACAAGGAACCTGGCGGTCACACATTCTTCCCCTTGAAAAATCGTCTGGCTTTCCTAGGCGCCGAAGGTCGACTGGTGTTGACAGGGGCCGATCAGCATAAGCCCATTATGGTTGTCCATGGCACACGCTAATTGCGAGGCCGTCAACTGAGCCTTGGACTCCTCTCCAGAATGACCCGTAGGTTTTGTTGATCAGCAGGAATCTTGTACGGCTATGCCGTCGCTTCCGGCAGGTCGAGGAGGTATCGCCATGCTGGAACCACCTTGATAGTTCTGCTGCCAGCCTCGATCCGCTGGTCTTCGTGCCTCGTTACGATGGTTGCGGTTTTGAGGCCCAATTCGGCCATCGCTTCGCTCAGGGCCGCTGTTTCCCGTTTCCGCGTCTGCGGTTCAGCCAGGGACTCACACACCTGGACCAGCATCCGCGGGCGACCACGCATCGGGACAATGAAGTCGACCTCCCGGCCGGTCTTCGTCTTGTAATAATAAATGTCCGGGTGAAGACGCCGAAGCGCCGTAAACACGAGGTTTTCCAAGAGATGTCCGGAGTTGACCAGCATGCCAGACGACACCGAGGTGACCAGGGCGTGATCGATGCAGTAGACCTTTTTCGGGTTGGTGTGGCTGCGGGCGAGTGACGGGTCGAAGAGCCGCACGCTGAACAGGAAGTAGGCGTCCTCGAACCACTCCAGATAATCCGACACCGCGGCCTTGGGGACCTTGTGACCTAACGATTTGAGATACCCCGTAAGGCGGTTGATGGAGTAGTGGGAGGCCGTATTGTCCACCAGCCAGTGCGCCAGGTCGGTGACCGCCCTGGGGTGCGAGACGTCATGGCGCTCGACCAGGTCCCGAAACAGAATCGCGTGCAGGTACTCCTGGTGGATCTTGATCCGCACGCTCCGGCCAAGGCCGGCGACCTCGGGGAACCCGCCGGTCTCCCAGTACTCCTCGAAGGCCTTCTGGACGAGGAGCCGCTTCTTGGTTGACAGCGCGCCTGTACTCTCGACGTTTTTGTAGTCCAAGAACTCACGGAACGAGAATGGGAACAGTTCCCATGACAGCGCTCGTCCGCGCATCTGCGTAGCGATCTCCTTCGAGAGCATCCTGGCCGACGAGCCCGTGAGATAGACCTCGCATTGTTCCGTGCGCATCAAGCGGTCGACGAAGGGCTCCCACCCGGGGGCCGCCTGAATCTCGTCAAAGAAGCAGTAGACGGTCTCCGCGTGTTTCTTCTCCGGGTAGATGGAGTAATAGGCCTCGGCGATGAGCCCGAGGTTGTCCTGCCGCAGGGCGTGGAGGCGGTCGTCAAAGAAGTTCAGGTACAGGATATTCTGTCGAGGGACTCCGCCGTCCAGCAGCCGCTGAATAACTTGGAACATGAAGGTCGACTTGCCGCCCCGGCGTACCCCGATGCAGACGGCGGCTTTGCCGTGCACGGTCTCGATACGCACACGCCGAGGCACGCCGGTCTCCAGCCTGGCGTCCTGGAAGTCCAGGATGATCGATTTGATCGTTTCTAACATAAGGTCATAGTGGCCATAATTATTGCCGATAATAGCTGTACCTGGTCATAAATATAGCCGGTTGTCGCTACGGACGTCAAGAGAAGTCTCCAGGAGCAGGCGGAGGAAGACGAAAAACACGGCGTGATGCGGAGTTGAATCGGGCGGGTAAGTGTGATAACGTGACGATGGACTACCTATCAGCTATTGGAGGAGACGGCGTCCGTGGATAGTCGAACCAGAACCCAACTCAGGCAGCTTCCCTCGGTGGATGAGCTGTTGCAGGAGCCGTCGATCCGAGAGAAGGCGCAGACGCTGCCGCGCTGGGCAGTCATTGAGGCGATTCGGGAGGCGCTGGAGCGTCGGCGGCAGATGATCGCCAAGGGGCAGTCCGGATCGACGCCGTCCGATCTGCCATCCAGGACCGTGTTGGCGGCCGAGGCGCAACAGATCGCGGTGCGGCTGAGTCGGCCGGCCCTGCGGCATCTGATCAACGCGACAGGTGTGGTCATCCATACGAACCTCGGTCGCGCCCCCCTGGCTGAGGTGGCCATCGATCGGGTGGTCGAGGCGGCGCGGGGCTACTCGAACCTGGAGTATGACCTCGAACGGGGAGACCGCGGGTCCAGGCAGGAGCACGTCGAGCAGCTCTTATGCCGTCTCACCGGGGCCGAGGCTGCGCTTGCGGTCAACAATAATGCGGCGGCGGTGCTGCTTGCCATCAATACGCTGGCCGAGGGGAAGGAGGTCATTGTCTCGCGCGGGGAGCTGGTGGAGATCGGCGACTCGTTCCGGATCCCCGATATTATGTGTCGCGCAGGCGGGATCCTGCGGGAAGTCGGGACCACCAACCGGACCTATCTGAGGGATTACGAGGACGCTGTCGGAACGGCGAGCGCGATCATCCTGAAGGTCCATACCAGCAACTTCCGCATCCAGGGCTTTACCAGTCAGGTGCCGGTGGTCGAGTTGGCCGGCTTGGGCGAGAAGACCGGTCTTCCGGTGGTGGAAGATGTCGGGAGCGGCGCCCTCCTCGATCTGTCACAGCTCGGACTCTCCAAGGAGCCGATGCCCTCGGAGAGTATCCGCGCCGGAGCGGACCTGGTCACCTTCAGCGGAGACAAGCTGCTGGGCGGACCGCAGGCAGGCCTGATTGTTGGAAAGCAACTGCTGGTCGCGAGGCTCCGCCGCAATCCGCTCGCGCGCGCCATCCGGATCGACAAGCTGTCGTTGGCCGCGCTGGAGGCAACGCTGCGCCTCTACCTCGATGAGGGGCAAGCCGTTGCCCACGTGCCGGTGCTCCGAGCGCTGGTGATGCCGCTACAGGAGATCGAACGGCGGGCCAGACGCCTCTGCGAGGCTATCAGCGATCAGCTATCAGCTATCAGCTGTCAGCATGAGGTGTCGGTCATCGATGGGACCTCAGAGGTCGGCGGCGGCGCGCTGCCACTCGAGACGATCCCGACGCGACTGGTCGCCGTGCGTAGCGTCCTCCTGAGCGCACCGGTGTTGGAACGACGGCTGCGCCGGACCGACCCCCCGGTAATGGTTCGGATCAAGGACGACCGGATTGTCCTGGACCCGCGTACGGTCTCAGAAGATGAACTGGACACGCTGGCGAATCTGGTCGCCTCGGCTGCAGTTTCGAAGGAAGCTGACATTGATAGCTGACAGCTACAGTAAACAATGACAGAAGGAAGGGAAACGCAGAGCGCAATGCGTGGCATATTCGTGACCTTTGAAGGAGGCGAGGGGTCCGGGAAGACGACCCAGCTCAAGCTGTTGGCCGCTCGAGTTCGCGCGTCCGGCAAAGAGGTCATCGAAACCCACGATCCCGGCGGAACCGCTATCGGGAAGGAGATTCGGACGCTTCTGCTCGATCCGGGATCGGCCCCTATCGCAGCCGCGACGGAACTGCTGCTGTACGAGGCCAGCCGCGCGCAGCTTGTCCGCGAACTGATCGTGCCGGCTTTGGGGAGAGGAGCGGTCGTGCTCTGCGACCGTTTTACCGATTCTACGCTGGCGTACCAGGGGTGTGGAAGGGGTCTCGACCTCAGCCTGATACGGCAGGTGAACCGGTTTGCCACCGACGGACTTGTCCCGAACCTGACTGTCCTGCTTGATCTGGATCCTGAGATCGGACTGACGCGGTGCAGGCGGGGCGCACGCGCCGATACATCGACGGGGCTCAGCGCTGAGCCGTTGTGCTGGGACAGAATCGAGGCCGAGCCGCTCGACTTTCACCGGCGGATCAAAGAAGGATACCTGACCATGGCCCGGGAAAACCCGGATCGGATAATCGTCATCGATGCCGGCCTGGGTGTAACCGAGATCGAGGTGATCGTGTGGAATCAGTACATTCGTTATCAAGATCGGGACGACGATGCCGTTTCATGATGTGATAGGGCAGGCGCGAGCGATCGGTTTCCTTCAGCGAGCGCTCATCACCGGGCGGATCGCCCACGCCTATCTCTTCAACGGGCCGTCCGGCGTGGGTAAGCGAGCCGCCGCGCTCGCCTTTGCGCAGGCGCTCAATTGCGATATGAAGCAGCGATCAGATGATAGCTATCAGCTAACAGCTACGCCGGATGGGTGCGGGAAGTGCCGCACCTGTCGCAACATCGCCAATGGACTGCATCCGGACGTACAGGTCATCGAGCCGGACGGCGCGACCATGAAGATTGAACAGATCCGAACCCTCGAAGCCGATGCCGTCCTGGTTCCGTATGAGGCGCGGTGGAAGGTGTTTATTCTGGACGGCGCCGAGCGAATGAATGAGCAGGCGGCCAATGCGCTCCTGAAGACGCTGGAAGAGCCGACCAAGGACACCGTATTTATCCTCCTGACCAGTACGGTATCCGCCCTTCCCCCTACAATTGCCTCCAGATGTCAGACGGTGACGTTCGTCCCGCTTCCGCACGGCCAGATCGAAGCCCTGTTGAGAGAGCAGGGGATGGAGCCGTCTCGGGCCAGGCTGATCGCCTCGCTGAGCGGCGGCAGCATCGAGCGTGCCCTCAGTCCAGAGGTGGCGTCTCTGCCTGCGACGAGGGATCTCCTGCTGGAAGCGGTTGGGCGCGGGCTTCGGGATGGACCAGCCGCTCTCGTTGACTTGGCCGAGAAGTTGTCGAAGGATCGTGAGAAGCTTCAACAGCAGTTGGAAATCCTGTCGGCTTGGCTTCGTGATCTCATGGTTGCGAAGGCATCCGGACGGACGGATTGGCTTGTGAACGACGATCGTGGCGACGCGCTAGCCTGCCTGGCCAAGGAGTTGCCGATGGACGCGATCCTGGAAGGGCTGCGCGCGGTCCATACCGCCATGGATAACCTTGTTCGTAACGCAAACCCTCGGCTGTCGACGGAGGATCTCTTGCTCCGGTTTTCGGAGGCGCTTCCGTCGGGCCTTTTGCCGGTGTCAGTATGAAAACAGTGCGCATCAACTTAGGAGAGACCGAATATCAGGATCAGCACTACGATCCCAGAGGGGTGAAACTTAAGCTTGGCGACCAGGTGGTGGTCGAGACCAAGTGGGGGCAGGGGCTGGGCCGGGTGTTCGGCACCTTCCCACTCTTTCCCGATCATAAGGCCACAGAGGCGCTACCGGCCGTTCTCCGCGTGGCAACCGCGCGGGATCGCGCCAATGAGGAACGGATCAGGAGCCTGGAACTTGACGGGAAAACTACCTGCACACGGAAGATCACAGAATTAGAGCTGCCGATGAAGCTGGTCGATGTCAAGGCGAGCTTCGATCGCAGCAGGGTCACCTTTTATTTTTACGCCGACGAGCGGATCGACTTCCGCGACTTGGTGAAGGATTTGGCCCAGCAACTCCACACCCGTATCGAGATGCGGCAGATCCGGGCCAGGGATGTCGGCAGCAAGTTGGGTTGTGTCGGCCCGTGCGGCCGGGAGTTATGCTGCAAGACCTTTTTGAAGGACTACGACCCGATCTCGGTCCGGATGGCTAAGGACCAGAATCTCCCACTGAATCCGGGTAAGCTGGCGGGGATGTGCGGGCGACTGAAGTGCTGCCTTCGCTATGAGCATTCGATGTACGAGGAGGCGAAGCGGCGCCTGCCCAAGGTTGGTTCCCCGGTCGAGGCGCCTGAGGGGGTAGGGATCGTGAAGGCGAGGAATCTTCTGACCGAATCGGTGGTCATCGAACTGGAAGACAGCGTACAGATCACCGTCAAGGCGGCTGATCTGATTCATATCGGCCCACCTCTGGACGAAGGCGCGCCCCGGAACAGTTGCGGCGGCGGGGGCTGCAGCAGTGGCGGCTGCGGGATCACCTCAGCGCCGGATATCACCTTCTCATGAGTGACGAGACCTTCTACCTGACCACCCCGATCTATTACGTCAACGCCACCCCGCATCTGGGACATGCCTATACGACCATCCTGGCCGACACCATGGCCCGCTTTCAGACACTTCGACGCGGGCCAGAACAGGTCTATTTCCTCACCGGTACCGACGAGCACGGTGACAAGATCGTTCAGGCGGCGGCGCAGGGCGGTGAGAGCCCGCAGGCGTATGCCGACCGGATCAGCGGCATCTTTCAGGAGACCTGGAAGCGGCTTGGGCTCGCGCCGAATCAGTTCATTCGCACCACCAGTGAAACGCACAAACGGGCCGTCCAGCGGTTTCTGCAACAGATCTACGATGCCGGGGATATCTATTTCGGGGAGTATGGAGGCCATTACTGCTTCGGCTGCGAGCGGTTTTATACCGAGAAGGAGTTGCAGGACAGCAAATGTCCCGATCACCAGACAGTTCCCACCTTTATCAAGGAGCAAAACTACTTCTTTCGGATGGGGAAGTACCAGGATTGGCTGATCGACCATATTCGCCGCCATCCCGACTTCATTCGGCCTGAGCGCTTCCGGAATGAGGTGTTGTCGTTTCTCAAGGAACCACTGGAGGACCTCTGTATCTCTCGGCCTTCGACGCGCCTCACGTGGGGTATCCCGCTCCCTTTTGACGACCGGTATGTCACCTATGTCTGGTTCGACGCCCTCATCAACTATATCTCTGCGCTGGACTGGCCCGATGGCAAGGCGTTCCGGAGTTTCTGGCCCACCGCCCAGCATCTGATCGCTAAAGATATCCTGAAACCACATGCCATCTACTGGCCGACCATGCTGAAGGCGGCCGGACTCCCGCCATGTCGCCATTTGAACGTCCACGGCTACTGGAAGATCGAAGAGGCCAAGATGTCGAAGAGCCGGGGTGCGGTTGTCCGGCCTCTTGATCTGGCCGATAAGTACGGCGTCGACGCCTTTCGCTACTTTGTACTGCGGGAGATGACGTTCGGCCTGGATGCCGCCTTCAGCGAGGATGCGCTGGTGGCTCGGTTGAATGCGGATCTCGCCAATGATCTTGGCAATCTTTACAGCCGCGTGCTGAAGCTGATCCAGCGATACTACGGCGGTGTTATGACTCGTGTACCTGATAATGGAGAGCTGGCGGATGCTGTGCGCGGTACCGTCGCTGACGTCACCGCCGCCATGGAGCGCTTCGCGTTCAGTGAGGCGCTGGCGGCCATCTGGAACCTGATCTCGGCGACGAACAAATACCTCGTGAGCAACGAACCATGGAAGCGCGACCCGGAGGACGCTCGAACAAAAGCGGTTCTGTTGACCGCCGCCGAGACCCTCCGCGCAATCGCCATGCTCCTGTTGCCGTTTCTTCCTCAGACGGCAGAGCGCATGCTCCTGGGTCTGGGCGTCTCCAAGCCGATCACATCGATTCGCTTCGAGGATGTGTTCCTGTCGTCGCCACAGATGGGGTTGCCGGAGTGGCGGGTTCAGGAGGTACCGTCCCTCTTCCCCCGTATCCAGCCGACTGCTCCTAGCCTACAGTCTGCGGGGACAGGCGCAAAGCCGTCTCGTGCTGGAAAGGAGTCGGCTACCGTACCCGAAGCCCCGCTTGAGCAGATTACGATCGAGGAGTTCCGGCGCGTCGACCTTCGCGTGGCGGAGGTGATCGAGGCGGAGGCGATCCGGGGCTCCAAGAAGCTGGTCAAGCTGCGGGTCAGGCTCAACGACGAAGAGCGGACCGTTGTTGCCGGCCTGAAGGAGCACTATCCGCCTGAAAGCTGGGCCGGAAAGCGGATCATCCTGGTGGCCAACCTGAAGCCGACCAGCCTCATGGGTGTGACCTCGCAGGGGATGGTACTCGCCGCCGAAGACGACACCGGCCGGATCGTGCTGCTCACGTCGGAGGCGCCGATCTCCTCAGGCTCCAAGGTCCGCTGAGTGTTCATCGATACGCACGCCCACATCCAGATGCGCGAGTTCGATCCCGACCGAGCGGAAACGCTGGCGCGAGCCACGGCCGCCGGGATCGGACTGATGGTTACCGTCGGCTACCATCTCGAGGCCAGCCGGAAGGCGGTGGAGGCCGCGCAACGTTACCCGCAGATCTATGCCGGCGTCGGCATCCATCCCCACGATGCCGAGACCTACGACGACACAGCTGAAGAGACCCTTCGCGGCCTCGCCAAACAGCCCAAGGTCGTGGCTATCGGCGAGGCGGGCCTCGACTTCTTTCGCAACCGCGCCCCGCGCGCAACGCAGGCCGATGCCTTTCGCCGCCAGATCCGTCTGGCCAGGGAACTGGACCTGCCGCTCATCGTTCACGACCGTGACGCCCATCAGGAGACGATGCAACTTCTCGAGGAGGAAGCGGCTCATGCCGTGCTCCTGCACTGCTTCTCTGGCGATCTCACCTTGGCTGAAGAGGCCTGGCGGAGAGGCTACTATCTCTCCATCGCCGGACCGGTCACCTACCCCAAGAACGAGACGCTTCGTGAGATCGTGCGGAAGGCCAGGACGGATCGCCTGCTCTTGGAGACCGACTGCCCCTACCTGCCGCCTCAAGCGTTCCGAGGCCAGCGGAACGAACCGGCCCATCTCCTCCACACAGCCCAGGAGGTTGCACGACTCCTGGGGGTGCCGCTCACCGAGCTTGGTCGCCTCACGACGGAAAATGCCCGTCGCCTTTTCAGGCTCCCACCAGCAGGATGATTGCCGTCCATACAGGGCGATGCCGCCAACGGAATTCCGGGGACACAATACTGAATTCGATTCGGTAAGCAAGCGGGTCTCGAAAGAGAGGTTGCACCATGAGCTGGAAGATGGGCGTGCTTTGCGCTCTTAAGCTAGCGGAGAGGGGAACTGAGAACGTGCACCATCAACAGGTTGCTGAAGCCGGTTGGGTCGAGCGCCGGATCAGGCGTACAGTAGCCGCCCCTTCGGGTTCGGGATTACACGTCCAAGCTCTCGCGCTGTCTCGATCCATTCGCCGATGATCGCCTCGACGTTGGCCAACGCCTGTTTGTAGGTGGCGCCGTCTGCGGCGCAGCCCGGCAACTCTGGAACCTCAGCGATGTAAGCCTGATCCTCGTCGCTCCAGTAGATGATGATCTCGTACTTCCAGTTACTTCGCATCGTCGCCTCCAGACAGCTGATACTTTACCAGTACCCCACGGACCTGGCGAACCTGATACGGCTTGGCATAGTGCCCTTGTCCTACACCAGCCTCGCCTAGATGCCTACCTGTAGTGTCAGTCGTCGAAGATGAGTTCGCTTTCACGCGCGAAGACCCGGACGAGCTCGGTCGCCTCACGACCGAAAATGCCTGTCGTCTTTTCAGACTTCATTGCTCACGAGAACCGTCAGCTCTTGGGCGGAAACATTTTTCTTGACAAGCGCTTCACAATGCGTAAAATTCCGCATCGGATTACTACGGCCCGTCAACGTAGCTGACTCATCGGGTTCTTTCTTTGGTACCGCCAATCCATACCGTGTGATGGTGATATTATTGGTGGCGTACGAGCTCCCACTGCAGGGCGCCTCGCATCGCAGTACGTTGGCGGCGTATGTGTGCGGGACCTGCGAAGAGAGGGGAGCGCTGTAGTTTGGTGAAAGGAGGAAGCAGTCGACATGGCAGAGAAACCACAAGGTGCAAAGCTGGCCAGCCGCACTAAGAATCAGGTCAAGAAAACAGCCGGGCAGTGCCAGTGCGGCGGCGATCTGATCTGGAGTATGGTCTTTAATCCACGCGGTCGTATGATGAAGGTATGCGAGAAGTGCGGGACGGCCCTACCAAAGGTGGGGTAAGGTACGGCAGTAATCAGCCTCTTCGTAAGAACAAGAGGGCTCCTCGGCATGATGCGGGGGAGCCCTTTGTGTTTTATGGCTGATGTCGCTGTGGTATCGGCCGGTGGTACGCCGAGTATGGCGATCTATCTCAACGTTTCAGCCTGGCAGGAGATAGTGCTTGGCAGTCGCCGATCCGAACGGTATCATCATTCCCAATCGGATAGGCAATCCCGATAGCGTACATCGGGTTACGTGTGAAACGAAGGACGTAGAGGCCCAAGCGGCTGAGGGAAACGGATGGAGCTTCACGGACGAACGGCGTTGGTGACTGGGGCGGCCAGGCGGGTGGGCCGAGCGATCACCCTGGCGATGGCCGGTCGGGGCGCCGATGTGGTGATTCACTATAAGAGCAGCGCCTCTGAGGCCGGCGAGGCGGTGGAGGCGGTGGAGCGTCTTGGCCGGCGAGCCGTTGCCGTACAGGCTGATCTTGCGGAACCGGATCAGGTCGAGATGCTGGCCGACTGTGCGGTAAAGACATTTGGAAGGATCGATGTGTTGGTGAACAGCGCTGCGATCTTTCGACGGACGCCGCTCGAACAGCTCACCGTACAGGACTGGGAACAGTTCCTGCGCGTGAACCTTACGGGACCCTTCTTGCTGGCCAGACGGCTGGGCCTGCAGATGCGGCAGCATGGAGCGGGGAAGATCATTAATATCGCCGATGTTGCGGGGATAAAGCCGTGGGCCGACTTCCTGCCGTATTCGGTGTCCAAGGGAATGGTGATCACCATGACGCAGGGCCTGGCAAAGGCGCTGGCGCCGGAGGTCCAGGTGAATGCTGTCGTGCCCGGCACGGTGTTGCTGGCAGAGGCGTACAACGAGAAGGAGCGGGAATCGATCGTCAGGGGTACGCCGCTCAAGCGGATCGGCGACCCGGCTGATATCGCCCAGACCGTCCTCTTCCTCATCGAAGGCTCGGATTTCATCACCGGTCAGGTCGTGGTGGTAGATGGCGGGCGATCGATCCAGTGAAAAGCTGTGAGGGGTGACATGAGCCAGGCTCTCTATCTGAGGCAGGTAGAATTAGGCGAGATGGCCAACTACGTCTATCTGATCGGCTCGACCAGGACGAAAGAGGCTGCCGTGATCGATCCGGCGTGGGAGATCGAGAGGATCGTAGAGCTTGCCCGGATCGATGAGATGAGACTCACCCACATCCTGATTACACATACCCATCCCGATCATGTAGGCGGCAAGCTGTTCAATCTGCAGATCCAGGGGGTGGCGGAACTGCTCGATCGGGTAGATGCCAAGGTCGTCGTGCATAGAGCTGAGGCCGATCGCCTGACCCCCCTTGCCGGATCGAATATCACGCGGGTCGAACATGGAGATACTCTGAACCTGGGCGGCGTTGCCGTGACGATGATTCATACCCCCGGCCACACGCCGGGATCGCAATGTTTTTTCGTGCAGGATCGCCTGATCACAGGCGATACGCTGTTCATTGGCGCGTGCGGTCGGGTGGATCTTCCGGGCAGCAGCCCTGAGCAGATGTACGATTCGCTGACCAATAGAGTGATGAGGCTGGATGACAAGACCATCGTCCTGCCCGGCCACAACTATGCCGCCGGTCGCACGTCCAGCAGCATCGGCGAGGAGCGCAAAAAGAACCCCTATGTGCAATATCGCTCCCTTGCTGCGTTCCTCCGCGCTATGGGTAATGCCTGACTCTGGCGTTGCGCCGAAGCTTCGACAGAACTCGGGACAGGTTTACTCAGCGTCCCGGCTCTCCACGTACGAGTCCTGCCCCCTTCAATACAGGTTCCGCTATATCGACCGGATCCCAAGAACCGAGCAGTCGATCGAGGTGTATCTTGGCTTGCGGGTCCATGAAGCGTTGAGCGTGCTGTATCGAACACTGCAGCGTGGAGGCCAACCAAGTCTGGCTGATCTGGTGCAGGACTATCACCGGCAGTGGGAGCAGCAATGGCACGAACAGGTCAAGATCGTCAAGCAGGACCGCTCGATCGATCATTATAAGGAGTTTGGCGAGCGTTGTCTGGTCAACTATTATCAGGCGCATCAGCCGTTCGACCACGGACAGGTGCTGGGATTAGAATGCCGGGTGACTACCTCCCTGGATCCCCATGGCTGCTACAAACTTCAAGGCTACATCGACCGTCTGGTGAGTGTCGGGTCCGGGCGCTATGAGATCCACGACTACAAGACGTCCGGTCGTCTGCCGAGCCAGGCAGCGATCGATGTCGACCGGCAACTGGCCCTCTATCAGCTTGCAGTAGAGGCGACATGGCCTGACGCCAAAGAGATCGAACTGGTCTGGCACTATCTGGCTTTTGGAAAGGAACTCCGTTCAAGGCGAAGCCCGCAGACGCTTGAGGGGCTGAAACGTTCGACGATTGCCGTCATCGATCGGATTGAGGCCGATACCGAATTTGTGCCGATCAAAAGCAGCCTGTGTCGCTGGTGCGTCTACCAGAACATCTGCCCGCTCTGGACTGACTACCCGGACGTCACCGATGTTCCATCCGTCACTGCTTTCGGTAATGGACGCTCGTTAGAGGTCCGGACGTCCGCCGAGCGAGAAGGGTGTGACGTGCAGTCGATTGCACGCGATGCGCTCCGGGAGGCGATTGAGGCGGCGGCTTGGGGCGAAGGGGCGGAGGTCCGTTTTGCCGAATACGGTCAGCTCTGGATCAATGTGGACCGATTGCCTCCGCAGATCACCCCGGATGGGCCGGTGGACGGATGGGTCCGGCTGTCCGCCGAAAGCTTACCGCTACTGCTGAGACAGGTGGAGCTGGCGCGGTTGAGCACGTCCTTTATGGAAAAGCTGCAACGCTACCTTGCGTTGTGATCAGATGGTGTCTTTTCTTCGTTGCGCACCGATATCAACCCCCATTGGACGGCTGCATGTGGCCTATCGTGGCAAGGCTGTGTGCTGTGTCGTCCTTGGGTCGGATGGCCGGGGTCTTGAGCGGACGTGCATGAGGATGTTCGGCGTCCGACCCGTGCCGGATCCTTGCCTGCCGGAAGAGATGGCCCAACAGGTGCTGGACGCTCTGGCTGGGAGGCGGCGCTTCTCCGGCCGGGTTGATCTGTCCCATCTCACACCGTTCCAACGGAAAGTCTTGCAAAAAGTCCGGACCATCCCCGCCGGCCAAGTGCGATCGTACCGATGGGTGGCACAGGCAATCGGCGCGGAGCGGGCTGTTCGCGCGGTTGGAACAGCATTGGCCAGGAACCCGATTCCGTTGTTGATCCCCTGCCATCGGGTGATCAGGAGCGATGGTCGCCTCGGGGAGTATTCCGGGGGAGGGCCGTCTGTGAAGGCAAAGCTGCTGACCTTCGAAGGCGTCGATCAGGAGGGGCTGATACGGCTGCGGAGCCGCCGCGAGCTTACTGCTGGCCGTCGGCGTAAGAGCGGTGCGGATTAGGCGGTGTCTGCGGCTTGACAGCTCCGAGGCCCTTGGCTATAGTAGCCGCATCCTCGCGCCGGCGTAGCTCAGTTGGCAGAGCAGCTGATTCGTAATCAGCAGGTCGCGGGTTCAAATCCCCCCGCCGGCTCCACTGGAATATGTTGCC
>JAHFDH010000044.1 GCA_023249055.1 Candidatus Methylomirabilota bacterium | reverse complement strand
CGGTAGATTCCGGCGATCTCCAGCTCCCGCTTGGCCTGTTCCGCCAGCGCCTTATCGTCGGGAGCGGCCGCCGCTCGACTCGCCAGATCTTCCGCGTAGGCCGCATACGTCTCCGGACCGATCTCCTCGTCCTTGGCTCGACTGAACAGTTTCAGCAGGGCCTGGACATGCCGCAGCGGGTTGCCCAGCGGCCGGAAATAGTCAAGGGGGAGTTCGAACAGATGCTCCTGGAAGAAGATGACCTGCTCCGCCTCCGTAAGCAGGCGGAAGTCCGGGCTCAGCCCGATCTCCAGCGCGTGTTCCCGCAGCACACGATCTCCAAAGGCGTGAAAGGTGGAGATCCAGGTATCGGTGAACCCGTACGGGACCAGCAGGTCCACGCGCCGCTCCATCTCCGCCGCCGCCTTCTCAGTAAAGGTCAGGGCGAGGATCTGTTCCGGCCTGGCCCGCTTGCTGGTGATCAGGTAGGCGATCCGGCGGGCGATGACCGTAGTTTTTCCCGTCCCGGCGCCCGCAATGACAAGCAATGGGCCGTCGCCGTGCGTGACCGCCGCCTGCTGAGCGGCATTCAGGCCTTCAAAACCCGTCGCCCCAGCACCCGAAGCCGTAATCGTAGGTGGCTCTGCCATCTGCTGTCAGCTCCTGCGGGGTTTTCCTGTCGGCGCAGAAAGAGGGTATAAGGTCAGATCGGGCATTAGAAAATGCTCTGCATTGTATGTCACAACCACCAGACGATGAGCCTTAGCTGTGGCGGCAACGATAAGATCCGGGAGATCAACCGTTTTTCCTCTCGCCCGTAACGCTCGATAATATTCCGCTGCCCGATCCGCAATCTCCGCCGTCACGGGGTAGTCGGTCAGGGAGTTCAAGAACGCTTCCGTAACTTGCTTTTCTGACGGACGCATTCCCGCCTTGATCTCAAAGAGCGTGATCGCAGAACACCCAGGAAGCCCCTCCAACTGGAACTTCTTGATCAGCTCTGCGGTTGCCTTGTCCCCTCGCAGAAACCAAATGACGACATCAGCATCAAGGAGCGCCTCAGCCATGCAGACGCTCCATCCGACGACCCGTCTCTGCCCTAAGTTGAGCGAGCCACCGGTGTACCTCCTTCAAGGTAGAGAGCTCTGGGTACCCTTCATCGCTCCAAGCCCCGGCCGCTTTTTCCATGGCCTGCACCAAACGCTGCCGCCTCAGCTCCTTCCGAGTCGCCTCCACGATAAACTCGCTCCGTTTCCGCCCGGAGACCATCTGATCCACTTCCCTGAGGAGGTCCTGTGGAAACACGACTTGCATCTTCACCTTTTGCATCCCTTCCTCCCCGCTTCTCACGAGTCTCCTCAGATACCTTCATCCCGCAACACTTCGACACTGAACAGCCAGGTTGCCAAACGCCACAAGAAAAACTTACAGGAAGGAGGAGATAATGTCAATACATTAAGCGTGATAACATGGCCAGTATTGTGTCCTCCTCTCTAGCTGCTCGACAAGACCCTTTCATGATACCATGCGCCAACGCACCCGACCTAAAGAGGAGGCACATGGAAAGCCGAGTATAGGGCGAAGCATCTGACCGGCGTTAGCTAATACGCCTTGCAAGCGGTCTCTGAGACTCTCGCGCAGTCACTGTCTATTGTTGGGATAGGGACAATGATTGAAATGAAGGTGAGATTGGTGTTATCTTTGGGACAATGTTGCGCAAGAATACAGGGGATTTCATAGAGATGGTCGCGAAATAGGAAGATGAGACGTTTCCAGCTTCTACGCATCTGATTCATGTCGTCCTATCCATTACTACCATTCGAGGTTACTGATGCCTTCCACTCTTGCCGCTGAGGTGATCGAGGCGATCGTTCGGGGCGAGCATGGCGATCCGTTCGCCGTACTGGGCCCGCATGAGGTGTACGCCGCGCCAGGGCCATGTGTCGTTGTGCGCGCCTTTCTCCCGGATGCCCGGGAGGCGACGGTCGTTCATGCTGATGGCGTGAGCGAGGACCAGCCTATGGAGCTGGTACACCCGGATGGTCTCTTCGAGGTCGTTATTTCGACGCGGGACGGTCTTTTTCCGTATCGACTGCGTGTGGTAAATCGGCAGGGAGAGCAGTGCGAGATCGAGGACCCTTACCGCTATCCGCCGACCTTGAGCGACTATGACCTGTACCTGCTGGGCGAGGGCAGCCATCTCAGAAACTACGAAAAGTTAGGGGCCCACCTGGTGACCCTCGACGGCGTGCCTGGAGTCTGCTTTGCGGTCTGGGCTCCCAACGCCAAACGAGTCAGCGTCGTCGGAGACTTCAACAGTTGGGACGGCCGGCGTCATCCGATGCGACACCACCCCGGCAACGGCATATGGGATCTCTTTATCCCTGGGCTGACTGAGGGCGCGCTGTACAAATTCGAGATCAAGTCGCAATTGGGAGAACCGCTTGCCCTCAAGGCCGATCCGTTTGCCTTCGCCTTCGAACCGGCGCCCCGGACCGCCTCGCGCGTGTTCAACATCGATGCGTATCAGTGGGGAGATGCGTCGTGGATGGAAGAGCGCGCGCATCAGAACGCGCTTGAGCGACCGGTCGCGATCTACGAGCTGCATCTAGGCTCCTGGATGCGGTCGCATGAAGTGGAGAATGGTTTTCTGACATACCGGGAACTGGCTCATCGGCTTGCTGATTATGTCACCGAGATGGGGTATACCCATGTCGAACTGCTCCCGATCACGGAGCATCCGTTTTACGGCTCGTGGGGGTACCAGACCATCGGCTACTTCGCGCCAACCTGCCGGTATGGAACGCCCGCCGACTTCATGTATTTTGTCGATTACCTGCACCAGCGCGGGATCGGCGTGATCCTTGACTGGGTGCCCTCCCACTTCCCCCGCGACCCACACGGGTTGGTCTACTTCGACGGGACGTATCTCTATGAGCATGAAGATCCCCGCAGGGGCGAACATCGCGAGTGGGGTACGCTCATCTTCAACTACGGCCGCAAGGAAGTGGACAACTTCCTGCTGGGCAATGCGCTGTTCTGGCTTGAACGCTATCACCTGGATGGTCTGCGTGTGGATGCGGTCGCCTCGATGCTCTACCTGGACTACTCCCGCAAGCCGGGCGAGTGGGTCCCCAACATCTACGGCGGCAACGAGAACCTGGAGGCAGTGGCCTTTCTCAAGCGCTTCAACGAACTGGTCTATAAGCACCAACCCGGTGTCATGACGATTGCCGAGGAATCGACTGCATGGCCGCAGGTCTCGCGCCCGACCTACACGGGTGGACTCGGCTTCGGATTGAAGTGGAATATGGGATGGATGCATGACATGCTCGGATACATGGCGCTCGATCCGATCCATAGAAGCTATCACCATAACGACCTGACCTTTGGCCTGCTCTACGCCTTCAGCGAGAACTTTATCCTGCCCCTGTCCCATGACGAGGTGGTGCATGGGAAAGGCTCACTGCTCGGAAAGATGTCGGGCGATACCTGGCAGAAGTTCGCTAACCTGCGCGGTTTCTATGTCTATATGTATGGGCAACCGGGGAAGAAGCTCCTGTTCATGGGAGGCGAGTTCGGCCAATGGCGCGAGTGGGATCACGACCAAAGTTTGGACTGGCATCTGCTCGCGGAAGACTCCACCCACAAAGGGTTACAGAGGCTGGTGCAGGACCTGAACCGGCTGTACCGATGCCAGCCGGCCCTGCACGAGGTCGACTTCGATCCGCACGGATTCGAGTGGATCGACTGCCATGACTGGCAGGGAAGCATCGTCTCTTTCCTGCGGCGCGCCAGGAACCCGGACGACTTCATTATCGTGGTCTGCAACTTCACCCCCGTACCCCGATACGGCTATCGCATCGGCGTCCCGAGCGGGGGCTACTATGTGGAACTGCTGAACTCCGACGCAGCGATCTACGGTGGCAGTAATCTCGGAAATGGCGGCGGCGTTGCGGCCGAGCCGATCCCGGATCATGGACGGCCGTTCTCGCTGCTCCTCACCATCCCTCCATTGAGCGGGTTGATTTTCAAGCCCGCATCCATGTAGGGTCCAGAATAAGGACGGGGTGCAAGGTGCGGAGAGCGAGACAAATCCCCCCTCGCCCCCCTTTGTCAAAGGGGGGCGAGGGGGGATTTCTTACAGGGTGTCGGAATATGACGGATAGGCCTTCTGAGCAGCCTCTTGACAGCGTTCCGGGAAAGCTCCGTTTCCTGCTTGTCCTTCACAACCATCAGCCTCTTGGCAATTTTGATGAGGTGATCCAGGCGCTGACGGAGAGAGCCTACCGGCCCTTTCTGGAGGCTATCCTCGCCAGGCCGTCACTCAAGTTCACCTTGCACCTGAGTGGTCCGCTGCTCTTATGGTTGGAGCGCCGCGCGCCGGACTACCTCGATCTCATCGGCGAATTGGTCCAGCGCGGCCGACTGGAGCTTCTGTCTGGAGGGTTGTACGAGCCGGTTCTGGCGGCCATTCCACATGAGGACCGGATCGCCCAGATCGCACTGATGGGCGAGCGCCTGTGGTCCCGTTTCGGTGTGCGCCCGCGCGGACTGTGGCTGACGGAGCGGATCTGGGACAGCGCGATCATCCCGTCGCTGGTCGACGCGGGGATTGACTATGTCCTGATGGACGACCGAGCCTTTCTCACATCGGGATTCGCGGCCGAGCGACTGCACGACTACTACCTGACCGAGGCGGAGGGTCAGTCGCTGGCTGTCTTGCCGATCGATAAGACGCTCCGGTATCTGATCCCGTTTCGCCCTCCCGCCGAGATCGAGGCGCACCTGCGCTGGATCGCACGCATGGGCGGGCGGTTAGCCATTGCTGCCGACGATGGCGAGAAGTTCGGCGGATGGCCCGGAACAGCGCAGTGGGTCTACGGGGATGGATGGCTGAAGGGGTTTCTGGACCTGCTCGAAGGCGCGGATGATTGGCTCGTTACGCAGACGGTGAGCGAGGCCTTGGATGGTGTGCGCCCCGTCGGTCTGTGCTATCTGCCCACCTGCTCATATGTCGAGATGGAAGAGTGGTCCCTCGGACCGGACGGGGGGCGGCGGTTTGAGGAGCTGAAAAGCCGTCTCGGTGCAGACGCCGATCGGTTCATGTCCCATCTCCGGGGAGGACATTGGAAGCATTTTCTGGTTCGGTATCCCGAGGCAAACCGGGCCCACAAGAAGGGTCTGGCGCTGGGCCGACTGCTCCCGATAGGGCGTAGGGCCACAAAAGCCAGGCTTGATCTGCTCGCGGCTCAGTGTAACGACAGCTACTGGCATGGGATATTCGGCGGCCTGTACCTGCCCCATTTGCGACACGAGATTTGGCGGCATCTGGCGCGCGCTGAGGCGCACATCCGCCGCCGCCAGAAGCTCAAGGTGGATGTATCCGATCTCGACAGCGACGGGGCGCCTGAGGTCTGGATATCGAGCAGCCGCTGCTCGGCCCAGATTCAGCCGCATCGCGGCGGTCGGCTGGTGGAGTGGACCGACTTCGCCGGGGAGACCAATCTCCTCAACACCCTCACGCGCCGCCCGGAACTCTATCACGATGCCATCCGGCGCGCCGCCGCGCAACCCGAAGGGCAGACGCGCGAGGGGATTCCCGGGATTCACGACCTGCAGCGGGCGGCGCCGGCCGATCTCGTGAACGCGCTCTGCTATGATCAATGGGAACGTGCCGCGTTTCTCGACCACTTCTTCACAGAACCCGATCCGCTGTCGGCTTGGGCGTGCGGTCACCTGGACGAGCGGGGCGACTTCCTTGAGGCCCCGTGGGACTTCAAGCCGGCCTCCAGTGGCGTGGTGCTTGAACGATTGGGACGAGTTCGAACTGAAGTCGATGGCGGCCATCCGGTCCTCATGCGGAAGGAATATGCCTTCACGGGTGATCGGAGTGTCACTGTCCTGTACCGTATACGGAATCAGGGACGCGATCGCCTGGATATTCGCTTCGGGGTAGAGTTAAACTTCTTCTTGCCCGGCCTCGCCTTTGGCCAATCGCTCATCGTGCTGGGCGATCACCGCGTCTCGCTTGATCATCCGGCGTGTACGGCCGCGGTTGAGCGCTTCACCGTGTCTGTCAGGGAACTCAGCCCGCAGCTTTGTATCGAACTTAGCCGGCCCGCGATGCTGCACAGCCATCTGGTGGCAACGGTGTCGCAGTCGGAGGACGGATATGAACGGACCGTACAGGGGGTAGCCGCCATGCCGACCTGGGATCTCCGCCTTGATCCGGGTGAGCTGTGGGACGGGCAGGTGGAGGTGACGATAACGTGATGAACGCGCGGGCCCCTGAAGAGTTCGTCCATTGGCTGCGGACCGGCGGCGTGCGGCTGGCGATTATCGTCACAGGCAGCCTGCTGCTGGCTCACCTCCTGAAGCTGATCTCGGACCGGGTTGTTCGGGCCGTGACGGAGGCCGGGCCTGTTCCCGCGCAGGGGGGAATCAGCGAGCGGGAAAAGCGCGCCCTGACGCTCGCCGGCATTGTCAAGACCGTCGGGACGACGGTGATCGTCATTATCGCCGTGATGATGGGACTTCAGGAGCTCGGGCTGGACATCACGCCCGTTATCGCCGGCGCGGGTGTGGTGGGACTTGCCGTCGGCTTCGGCGCCCAGAGTCTGATCAAGGACGTCATCGCCGGCTTTTTCATCATCCTTGAGGGACAGTTTGCGGTAGGCGACGTCATCAAGACGGGTGAGATCAGCGGCTCGGTGGAGCGACTCAACCTGCGGGTGACGATCCTGCGGGATTTCAGCAGCGGCGCGGTGCATTTTATCCCCAACAGCGAGCTTAAGGTTGTCTCCAACCTGACGAAGGAGTGGTCACGGGTCGCCTTGGATATCGGCGTTGCCTACGACGAGGATATTGATTTTGTCGTCGAGGTGCTGCAACGGACCGGTCAGGAGCTGGCAAAGGACGAGCGGATGGGTCCGCTGATCCTGGAGCCGCCGGAGGTTCTCGGCATTGAGTCGTTCGGCGAATCTCAAGTCATTGTCAAGGTACTGGTCAAGACGCTGCCGCAGCGGCAATGGGAGGTCGCGCGGGAGTTCAGGAGGCGGATTAAGGCGGCCTTTGAAAAAGAGGGGATCGAGATACCCTATCCCACCAGGGTCCATCTGACGCGAATCGAGAGCCTACCCCCAGAAGAGCAAGATATCAGCTCTCCGCTATGAGCTGATATCTGACAGCCGCGGCAGTGTTTGCGGGTCAACAGCGGTCGTGGCGAACCTTGACAAGCCCTTGGAAAGGCGAGAAAATCGCCGCAACCAGTAGAGGTTTTTATATCCGAGACAGGCTGACTAATCTACCCAATAGTTAGCCCCTTCACGGTCACACTCAGGCCAAAGCGAGATAGAGCGATGAGTCAGCCCAGAGGTGTCAGACCGAATCAATCACCGATGCGGCTGGTGTTGATTCTGCTGCTCTCGATATTCGTCGTCGAATTCGGAATCATGGCCCTTTTCCATGCCCTGCCACCCAACGCAGTACATGGGTGGATGGAGGCGGTCATAGACTCGAGCGTGTTGAGCGCCCTGCTCTTTCCCGTGGTGTTCTTCACCGTGTTCCGCCCGACCACGCACTACATCAAGGAACTTGAGCAGGCCGAGACGGCCCTGCGCGCCATAAATACTCAACTCGATCTCCGCATCCGAGAACGTACCGTCGAACTGGAACAGCGCAACCACGAGATTAGGCTGCTGGCAGAAACGAGCGATTTTCTGCACACCTGTAGCACGGCGGAAGAAGCCTATGGCGTCATCACGTGCGCTGGGCAACAGTTGTTTCCGGGTACGATGGGAGTTTTGTTCGTCTACAGCGCGTCCCGCAACGATCTGGAAGCCCTGGCCATCTGGGGCGAACTCGCCTTAAATCCGAACGAGCGCGTCTTCGCGCCGGAAGAGTGCTGGGCGTTGCGGCGCGGAAGAGTGTACCTGATCGAAAACGGCCGCACTGGTTTGTCCTGCCGACATGTGCCATCCCCTCTACCGGGCAAATACATGTGTGTCCCGATGATAGCCCGGGGTGAAGTGCTGGGTGTGATGCATCTGCGCTACAATCCACTTGCAACGGAGTCAACAGACAGCGCCGGGCCTTTGAATGAACGGTTGGCCGTGACCCTGGCCGAGCACGTAGCGCTCGCGCTGATGAATTTGAAACTGCGCGAGACACTGCGCAACCAATCCATCCGTGATCCGCTCACCGGGCTGTTCAACCGGCGCTATATGGAAGAAACGCTGGAGCGCGAAATACGGCGCGCTGGACGAAGTCAAGGCTCGCTGGGTGTGGTCATGCTCGACCTCGACCACTTCAAGCATTTTAACGACACCTACGGGCATGACACGGGCGACTTACTCCTGCGCGAGGTGGGAGCGTTGCTGAAGACGTGGCTTCGGGGTAGCGACATCGCCTGCCGTTACGGGGGCGAGGAGTTTACGCTTATCCTACCAGAAATGCCGCTGGACATTATCCGGCAGCGAGTCGAGGCGTTGCGTCTCGGCATTAACCAGCTCCATGTGCGGCATCGCGACCAGTCGCTGGGGGCCATTACGGTGTCGGCGGGTATCGCCATGTTTCCCGAACACGGCGCGGCTGGTGAAGCCCTCCTGCACGCCGCTGACCGTGCGCTCTACCGCGCCAAAGCCGAGGGGCGCGACCAAGTGGTGGGGGCCGCCGACGCCAGCGGCCAGTTCGTAGAATGATCAACGTTCGAGAACCTAAGGCGGGGCTAACCCGTGCATGCAGGCGACGTTACTCCGTTTCGCTCGCAACGCGCCTGGTGCCCCGCGGTACGCCGACACTTTTTATTGGAATCCCGGGGGACACCGTACGTTACCAGTGACTTTGGGCTTGCAGGGCGCGGTGTGACGATAAGGCAGGGCTGGCACGAGTCGGGGTGGACTGCCCGCATCACGGTACCCACCGGGGTAGTTGCTGGCAAGTCGGTGTAGATTGATGGTTCGTTAGGCACACGTGAAGCGGTGTTGGGTCGTATGTGTCACCGACAGATGCGTGGACGAACAAGGGTGTTACAGGTAAAATATGTACAGTATCCACGGAAATCATCACCGGAATGACGGCCCTTGCGGCGCGGTCGGCAGGGGTGCAGATTGGCCAGACAAGCGACCGGACATTTCCATGATAGAGAATCGTGAACGAGCAGAGTTGCTGAGGGCGGGCGTGGCTCCCCACGATAGAAGTAACACACATCTTCAAGAAACGAGGCACGTATGCTGACTGCGTACATAGATGCCGCGCCTCGGACCCACCACTCGAGCGGCGTTGATTCGCGGACTCCGCCAGCTTGGGTTTCGTGGTCCGTATTCTGGCGGGAAACACCAGTTCATGGTCAAAAGCCATCTCCGTGTTCGATCTCCTGACGTCTGTCGATCGCCTCTTGACCTCCGCTTCAGGCTGGCGGTAAGATAGTTGCGCGGTTGCTTTGGCGGTTGGCGCGAGGGAGGCGACTTGGATGCAAGACGAGATGGTTCCCAAAACCCTTGAGGCATATCGTAAGGCCGTTGAGCTGGACCCTGAGAACGTCGCGGCGCGGTATCAGCTCGCGCTGGAGTATCTCCGGGTGCGGCGAGTAAAAGAAGCGATTGCCGAGATGCAACGGGTGATCATTCTGGATCCCAAGCACCTCGACGCCCACTTTCAGCTCAGCCTCTGGTATTACCGGCGGTGCATGTTCCATGCCGCCATTGAGGCCGCCAAGAAGGTCTTGACGCTGGACCCGGCCAACCATTGGGCCTACTATCGAATGGGCAAGTCCTATTTCCATCTCGGCAAGCTGGACCTGGCCATACAGAGTTTCGAGAAGGTGCTGGATGCGGACTCCGCGCATATCATTGTACATTACAACCTTGGCATCATCTATGAACGGAAACGGCTATGGCACGACGCCATTCGGGAGTTTTCACGGGTGGTGTCCGAGAATCCCGAGGATGCTTCGTCTCACTTCCACCTGGGACTTGCCTACAAGCGGCTGGGCGTGCGCGATCTGGCCATCGGGGAGTTCATGGCGGCCCTGAATCTCGACGGCGAAGACAGCGCATCGCTTGAACAGCTACACACCCTCCAAGTCTGATCTCAGCGCAGCGCTATCCCTCAGTTCTGCTCTTGGGTGAAAGCCGAAAGCTGACGGCTGATAGCTGCATGTGTGCCATGAAAATCTATACGCGGAAGGGCGATAAGGGCGAGACTGGGCTGATCGGCGGGACGCGAGTGCTCAAATCCGCCCTTCGAGTCGAGGCATACGGCGAGGTGGACGAACTGAACGCGGTCCTGGGCTGGATCAGAACCAAGGTGGTGAATGAAACGCTCAGACAAGATCTCCTGCAGATCCAGCGCGACCTGTTTGCCGTCGGCGCGCAGCTTGCCGATCCCCGATCGGAGTCGGGGACAGTCCAGACCGGCCATATAGAACAGTAGATTGAGAAGGCGGGTCTCACCGAGGGAAGGATCCGGGAGCTGGAGGGAATCATCGACCGGTACGATACCGTGTTGAGTCCGTTGCGCACCTTTATCCTGCCGGGCGGCTCAGAGGGCGGCGCGTTGTTCCACCTGGCCAGGGCCGTCTGTCGGAGGGCCGAGCGGCGGATGGTCGCACTATCCCGGGATGAACCGCTCTCGCCTCTGCTCATTCCGTATATGAATCGGCTCTCCGACCTGCTCTTCACCTTGGCCAGGGCGGTCAATCGTGAGGCGGGGGTCGAAGAGATTGCATGGTAGAGCGGGAGGGGCGGATTGGCCATATTAAAGGTCGCGCGTCTGGGGCATCCGGTCTTACGTCAGGTGGCGCCGCCCGTCAGATCGGAGACGATTCGGGAGGCCGAGACCCAGCGCCTCATCGATGACATGATCGAGACGATGCGGGAATACGAAGGCGTCGGAATCGCCGCGCCCCAGGTCCATGTATCCAAGCAGATCGCTGTCATTGAGGCTACCGACAATCGGCGCTACCCTGATGCCCCGGACATTCCGCTGACGGTTCTGATCAATCTTGAGGTGACCCCGATCGCTCCAGAGCTCGAGGACGACTGGGAAGGGTGTCTCAGCCTGATCGATTTCCGCGGGCAAACGCCGCGGTACCAACAGGTGCGGGCAAAGGCGCTCGATCGCGACGGCCGGCCGTTTGAATTCGTTGCGACCGGATTCCATGCGCGAGTACTCCAACATGAGCGCGACCACCTGCTGGGTAAGCTCTTTATCGATCGAATGAAAAGTCTCGAGACCCTGTCCTATCTTGCCGAGTTCAGCCGCCACTGGAAACACTAAGCGATGATGTGGCAACCCGAGGCGATCTGATGGACCAGCGGCAGGTCGGCGGGAGGAAACGGGTAGGCGCTGATCTCGGCAGGAGTAATCCACCGATAGGCGGCACACCCGAGGGGGCGGGGTTCGCCGGCCAGGACGGTACATCGGTAAAAACGGAGCCGGATGTGATGCTGAAGGTCGTGGTGTTCGGCGGAATAGACCTGTTCGTGAACCGCAATGGTCAGCCCCAGCTCCTCCATGACCTCTCGTTTCAGGCAAGCCTTGAAGCTCTCATCGGGCTGCCGCTTGCCGCCGGGAAACTCCCACAGTCCGCCGAGATGGGCGTTGTCTAAGCGCCGGGCAATGAGGATCTTCCCGTCCCTGATGATGAGGCCGGCCGCTACCTCGACGATCGGCGCGGCTTCGGGCATGGCGTGTTGTCCTTGTCCCATGGGTAGGAGAGGCAGAGCGGCCGCATGGGGCAGATGGGGCAGTTGGGCTTGCGGGCGGTACAGATGAGCGCGCCGAAGTCCATCAGGGCCTGGTTGAAGTCGTACACTTTACCCTTGGGGATCAACGCGGCTGAGAGGTCCCAGAGACGTTTTACCGGCTTAGCGCCGCGTCCGTTTATCGGGCCAAGGAAGACCCGCTGCAGCAGCCTTTTTACATTGGTATCGAGGATCGGGGCGTCTTTGCGGAAGGCGAAGCTCATCACCGCGCCGGCGGTATAGCGGCCTATCCCCTTGAACGCCTGGAGCTCCTCCAGCGAGTTCGGGATCTTGCCGCCATGCCGATGCACAGCCTGTTGCGCGATGGCGTGCAGGCGGACCGGCCGGATATTGTAGCCGAGCGGCCGCCATGTGGCCTCAACATCGTTGACCGAGGCGCCGGCCAGCTCTTGCAGTGTGGGGTACTTGCGGAGGAACTCCTGATATTTGGGAACGACCCGGTCGACCTGGGTCTGTTGCAGCATCACCTCCGAGACCAGGATCTTATACGGATCGGAGGTCTTCCGCCAGGGCAGGTCACGCCGATGACGCATATACCAGCGCAGGAGTCGCTGCTGGAATTTTCGCCTGATAGCGGGATCCGGGAAGTGATGGTTGACGGGCGGCATCGGCTGTAGTGTAATAAGTCGCCAGGTTGATTTCAACCGGAAATCTCCCCTCACCCTGGCCCTCTCCCCAACGGGGCGAGGGAAACAGAAAACGTGAGGCGGCGAATCCATTTCCCTTGTTACCCTCTCCCTTAAGGGAGAGGGTGGGGGTGAGGGTGGTAAATGACGAAGGAACTTATGAAACCGGAGCGGTTTTTCCTGGAGAAGTTCGGATTGACGGAGCGACACCTTGAACAGGGATTGGGCGCCGCCCTCGGCAGCCAGATCGACGACGCCGACCTGTACTTCGAGTACCGGGTCAGCGAGTCGCTGGCGCTTGAGGAGGGGATGATCAAGCAGGCGACGAAGAACATCAATCAGGGGGTCGGTGTCCGGGCCCTTGCCCGCGAGAAGACCGGCTACGCCTTTTCCGACGAGATCAGTGTGGAGAACCTGGAGCTGGCCGGCTTACGGGCCAAGGCGATCGCGGAACGGGCGGACGCCGGCACGCCTCCACTGGTCAAGGTCGGCGGGACGCCGCCCCATGATCTGTACCCGATTCGCGTCCAGCCGGTCGAGATTCCGGCCGCGCAGAAGATCGATCTGCTCCAGCGCGTGGACGCCATCGCCAGACAAGCAGACCCGAGGATCGTCCAGGTCATGGCGTCGTTCACCTGCGAGTCCAAGATTATCCTCATTGCGACCTCTGCCGGTGTCATGATCGGCGACATCCAGCCGCTCTCACGCCTGAACATTACCTGCATCGCCCAGGATGGCGCCAATCGGCAGATAGGGACATGGGGTGGAGGCGGCCGGGCTGAGTTCGAGTTCTTCCTGGAAGACGGCCGCTTCGAGCGCTATGCCAAGGAGGCCGCCCGATTGGCCATCATGAACCTCAGCGCAGCCGACGCTCCGGCCGGGACGATGGACGTCGTCCTTGGCCCCGGGTGGCCCGGCATCCTGCTGCACGAGGCGATC
>JAHFDH010000174.1 GCA_023249055.1 Candidatus Methylomirabilota bacterium | reverse complement strand
TCCCGGCAGTGGACAACCATCACTGCCATCTCGGTCCGGTCAGGGGCCTCCACCGAGAATGCGCAGGCGTCGCCCGGTCTGACCTCCGGCAACTCCTCGGCGAGGTGCTCCAAATCCTGAGGCCAGATATTTCGACCGTGCACAATAATCACATCCTTCTTTCGGCCGATGATGACAAGGCTCTCGTCCACGAGATATCCGAGATCTCCTGTGTTGAGCCATCCGTCCGGGGACAAGACCTTGCGGGTTTTCTCGGGATCGCCGAAGTATCCGGAT
Organism: Candidatus Methylomirabilota bacterium; assembly: GCA_023249055.1. Lineage (GTDB taxonomy): Bacteria > Methylomirabilota > Methylomirabilia > Methylomirabilales > Methylomirabilaceae > Methylomirabilis. Next base: position 3,402 of record JAHFDH010000174.1, on the reverse strand, counting down.
GTCATATTGGCACCTCGCACGAAAATTACACCAGCGTGACGGTCAGGCAGAACATGGCCCTGTTCGTCCCGTACCTCAATTTCAATTCCCGAAAGCGGAACACCGCAATTCACAAATCGGCTGATGTTCGTCTTGTCCGAGTCCGATCCTAACTCATACTCATTCAGAGGAGATGCCACCCCGCACTTGGACAACAGGGTCCGGTCCACCTGATCGACGGTAATGCCTTTATCGATAGGCGCAAAACTGACAGCAAGGGAGGCCTCTGCCATTCCATAACAGGCCACAAATGCGCTGGGCGTGAACCCGCTCGGCGCCAACACTTCTGCAAATTCCTTTAAGACAGTGGGCCGAATGGTTTCAGCGCCTACCCCAGCGGCCCGCCACGCACTAAGGTCAAACCTGCCGGCCTCATCCTGCCTGAGACGCCTCACACACATCTCATACCCAAAGGAGGGGCCAAAAGAGATGGTGGCCTTCGTCTGCGTCATCAGAGCCAGCCATAGCCGAGGTCGCATGGCAAACGCTTGCGTTTTCAAATAATCTACGGACACCTGGCACACCATCGGCGCAAGCACGAACCCCACAAGCCCCATATCGTGATAAAAAGGCAGCCAGGACACTGCGCGATCTCCCGGGCGGATCTGCAGCCCCTGCGTAAGAATTCCCTCCAGATTAGCAAGTACCGCGCTCTGGGTAATCATGACCCCGCGGGGAAACCGCGTGCTGCCTGAGGTGTATTGCAGATAGGCCATCTCGTCGGAACGCAAAGGCTCCAACTCTTCTGAGGATTCGGGTAGGCGGTCAAACACGTCTGCTGTGCCGATGTAAACCAACTCGAGACCCTCGGCTGCCTCACTCAGGAACGGGGAAAATTCAGGCGGCGCCATCGCGATGGACGGACGACAGTTCGCCAGAAGCGCTCGGAGTTGGGTCACGTATCGCTTACGACCGCTTATCAGGAGCGAAGCCGACAGCGGAACAGGCACCAGGCCGGCGTACTGACATCCAAAAAAGAATCGCTGAAAATCCGGACCGGTGTCCGCGACGATCGCCACACGTGCGCCTCGTTCGAGGCGCAGACTCATGAGGCGTCGCGCCAGCAGTCGCGCCTGCTCTCGTAGACCGGCATACGGCAGGACCGCGTACAGCTCACCCCGGTCCCCGTAAAAATTGCATCCAGTCTCTCCCCCGGCTGCATAATCCAGCGCCTCGGCAAGTGTGGAAAAACCGGTGACCCGAAGCGGCAGGGTGTTCTCAGTCGGCGTCGGTCCTGTTATCATTCCCCCTACACCCCCCTATGCGCAAAACGAAGTCGCCTGATAACCCAACCTCTCAGTGCTGACAAGGTCTCTGACGTCCCGGCCAAAGAGGAACCGAACAGACTCAATATTCTCGTCACTACTGCAAGCAGCACGACTACGTACTACGCAACACACGCAAAACGACAGGCGGCAGATCGCTGCCGCCGCAAGCCTCCCGGAGGAAGCCGACATCTCGAGATCTACAGCAGACAGCCGTTGCAATACCCCTCTGCACAGATTACACGTACGAGGGTGCCGGCCGCACCGTCTCGTGACGCATATTTAATCTATTGAACGCTATTACTAAACATGCATAATAGTGACTATTGAAGGCGGTCATCGGATCTGCTGCCACCGCCACCAAAAAAAAGTCAGCGCGTATTATATACAAAACTGAGGGTAGTTGTGCAACAAAAAAACGAAAAGGGCCTGTACAGTCTGCTGAAAACAAATAAATTGACTCCCGCCCGGGTGCTGTAGTGTCCGATCGGAACTCCACAACCCTCCCGGGAGGGACACCCCCTGCCATACGAGCAACTCGTGAATCCCTACGCATCGTACCGATAAACAGATCGCGAGATCTTCGCAGATTTATCCGTCTCCCGTGGTCGATCTATGTCGGCGATCCCGCGTGGATCCCTCCTTTGTTGGTCGAGCGGCGGGAACAGGTCTCTCCGCATAACCCCTATTTCGCGCATGCGCGCTCCTGTTTCTGGCTCGCCTACCGCGGGACAACGCCGGTCGGGCGAATCAGCGCCCAAATCGACGACCTGCATGAGGCGCAGCACCGGGATGCCGCCGGATTCTTCGGCTTACTTGAAGCCGAGGATGAGGCAGAGACGTTTCACGCATTGTTGAGTACGGCGGAAACCTGGCTGCGCGACCATGGGATGTTGCGTATCCGAGGTCCGTTCAACCTCTCGATCAATCAGGAGTGCGGGTTGCTCGTAGAGGGGTACGATACGCCGCCGATGATTATGATGGGCCATGCGCGCCCCTATTATGCCGATCGGATCCTGGCCGAGGGTTACCATGGCTCGAAAGATCTGTTGGCCTATCGTCTGGCTACCGATTTTACCCCCCCCGCGCTCATGCGGGGCGCCGTGAAGAAAGCAGCGGGCTATGTTCGGATCAGGTCGTTGCGCAGGTCGCACATGAACGAGGAGCTCCGTATTCTGAAGGAGATCTACGAGGACGCGTGGTCGGCAAACTGGGGTTTTATTCCCTTCACGGAAGAGGAGTTTCGGCATCTGGGGCATAGCTTGCGCCTGTTGGTTGAGGACGAGTGCGTGCAAATTGCGGAGGTCGATGGGGCGCCGGCCGGCATGATCGTGGCCTTTCCGAATCTCAATGAGGCCATCCGCGATCTTAACGGACGTCTATTACCGTTCGGCTGGCTGAAGCTGTTGTGGCGGCTCAAAGTACAGCGTCCGACGACGGCCCGTGTTGCCCTGATGGGCATACGCAAATCTTATCAGAGGAGCGCGCTGGGAACTGCCCTCGCCTTCATGCTCATCGATGCCGTGCGCAGCTATGGAGTCAGGCGCGGAGTCCGGGAGGTTGAGCTGTCCTGGATCCTGGAGGACAACCTGCCGATGCGGAATATGCTGGGCCTGATAGGAGGGGTGCCCTATAAGCGATACCGGATATATGAAAAGGTATTGAGGTGAGTCATCACAAGCCGTTCAATCTCTTCCTCTGGAACAGTAGGCTTGTGTCGCTACCGGCTATGAGGTAGACTGACGCCTCATGAAACAACAACGAGTTGGGAAAGCCATCATACTTAGCGCCGGCCGTGGGGGACGCCTGCTGCCTCTCACCGCAGAGCTGCCCAAGTGCCTGCTCCCGGTGGATGCCGATCACCCAGTACTCGAGCTGCAACTGCGTATGCTGGCGCAGTGCGGTATTCGGCATGTCACCGTTATGGTGGGTTTTGGCGCTAAAAAGGTTGAGCGCTTCCTTGCCGCCCACCCCGTAGAGAACCTTACGGTCCACGTCCGTTATAACCCCTTCTTTAAGACCACCAACACTCTGGTCACATGCTGGCTGGCGATTCCCGAAATGACAGAAGACTTTATGCTGCTTAATGGTGATACCC